>JAPKYC010000184.1 GCA_026394505.1 Methanothrix sp. | reverse complement strand
GGCACTATATTAATTTGCAAAATTAATGTTATGGTGCACTAGCATATCTTCTACTGAATTAGCCAATCGAAGATAATAAAATATGCTAGAAAGAATGACATAAACAATCATGGCTGCAAAACAGATTGATTTTACTATTCGTGGGGAGACACAGTCCTCTTGATCGGATCCAGAGAAAGAATTTACCAAATTCAGCCACAAATTATCCAAGGGCACGCCCAGTGATAGCCATAAAATTATAGTAATTGCGCTTGCCAAAAAACCATAAATAAAAAACAATTCGACCGATCTGAAGTCAAATAAACCGGATAAAATCCAGCAATAGGATAAGAAGCCTAGCAGATTCACAGAGAGTATTATCACTTCAGTAGAGATGGCACACTTTCTGGAAAAATTGCACCCTATTATTAATATTATTATATACATAATTAAAAATGAAATGAATATTGCCACTTTCATACTATTGGGATACTCAAGGTCTTTAGCTTTGGCGAACGCGATAGTGGCTTCTGTAGTGCGATTAAGCTTTTCAAGTGAATTACCTTGGCCATTCCAAGCACCATATTCATACTCCGAACCATTTTCATTTTCTGAATAGATTTTAATGGCTTGCACATAGTCATAAACGGATTCGTTATATATGTAGATATTATAAAGGGCAAGCCCTTTGTTATACCAAGCATCTCCATATTCTTGGTCAATTTTAAGGACTTCAGTATAGGCATCAATGGAATCGTTATACCTGCCAAGATAGAATAAAGCGTTGCCTTTGTTAAACCAAATATCTTTCAGTCTAAGAATAGTAGAATTGTTGTAGGCGAGGATGGACTTGTTATAAGCGAGAATGGAGTCATTATATTTCTGAAGCTTATCGAGGACAACCCCCTCGCCATACAAAGCCACTGCAGAATCTGGACTGATATTAAGGGCTTCGTTATAGGCTAGGATTGATTCATCCAATCGGCCAAGTTCAGAGAGTGCAAGGGCATAATTGCTCCAAGCTTCTTCGGAACTTGCATTTATCTCGATGGCCCTCTTATATGCCACAACAGAATCGTTATATCTCCCGAGCTCATTCTGAGCAAAGCCTTTGTTATACCAAGCATTCTCAAAATCAGGCTTTATATCGATAGCCTTATCAAAGGCCTTAATTGATTCATTATATTCGCGAATATTTAATAGATAAATACCGGCCTGATTCCATGACGAAGAATTGGAAGCATTTTGAACCAAGACGCCTCCAATCATGGAATCATTAGCCAATGAATTATCTATAGCTAATAGCAGAATAATTATAAGCAATGATGCAAAGATCCGCCAAATTCTCATGATATCGCTCCTGTTGTAGATTTAATTGTATATATTCCATAATTCCCCCGGACGGGCTCTATTCAGGCTGACAAAAAATAAATCAAAATCCAAAATTAATCGGATGATAAAATGATCCGCACTTAACGCAATGACGCTTAAGATGCTCGCTACATAAGGCAGGCTGATTATCTGAAGTGCCACTCTTGGGAAACATAGTGGATGCATTATTGGGACATCCTCAATAGCAGCAATAAATTCCATGTAGTGCCCTCATTTGAGCCTACGTTCTGGCTGGGTAATGAACTCCAGGTCTACTTCCGGCGATCTTATTTCCTTTATTTCCCTTTGATTTAAGATGGGAGGATCTAGGATTGGAGGATTCAGGAGAACTATAAATGGGAAAGCTACTTCCTGAACCACCCCCGTGGTAAAGTGCCCCTTCAGCACCAATGGATTCAATAACTCTATCATCCCCGGCGTTTGCGAATTTTTGATCGCTCGTAATTGCCTTGCCAATAGCTAGGATAGAATCTCTTTCGAGCTTTCCCAGAACAAGGCCTTCATCGGTCCAATCCACCGTAGATTCTGGACTGATACTAAGGGCTTCGTTATAGGCTAGGCTTGATTCATTCAATCGGCCAAGTTCAGATAGTACATGGCCTTTATTATTCCAGGCGTCTTCAAATTTTGGATTGATTTTAGTGGCCCTATCATATGCCAGAACAGAATCATTATATCTGCCGAGATCTTCCAGAACGAGGCCTTTATTGTACCAAGCCACCGAGGATTCTGGACTGATATTGAGGGCTTCATTATAGACCAAGATTGATTCATTAAACCTGCCAAGCTCATAGAGTGCGAGGCCCTTATTATTCCAAGCTTCTTCGAATATTGGATTGATTTCAATGGCCCCATCATATGCCAGAACAGAATCGTTATATCTGCCGAGCCTATCCAGAGCAAGGCCTTTATTGTACAAAGCCTTCGCATAATCGGGACTGATATTCAGTGCCGCATCAAAGGCCTGAATTGATTCATTGTATTTGCTAAGGTTATATAGATCGGCACCTGCCTTATTCCAATACGACGGATCGGAAGCATTTTGAACCGAGATGCCTCCGATCACAGTATCAGTTGCCAAAGAATTGTTTATTATCAGTGATAGAATGATCATAATTAATAGTGCAATGATCTGACAAATTCTCATGATATCACTCCAGTTTGTGGCTTTGAGCCAGTATTAGGTTCGAAATGGGCCAGTTGATGTCTAACAGGCGGTAAGGTGAATGCCCCTACCAGTGCTGATATTCTCATAATTAAATGGCATTTCCTCATGGTCTTCACTTCCTGCAAAGCATTCTATCTATCGTCACAGCTTTGACATACTATCTTTTGGAAATGACATAATTCAATTTCTCATCTTTGTATTTATATCTTTCATGACCAAATCGACCATCTGGCATGAACGACAGAGACCTTTTTTTGCATTACTTTTTGACCCATACAGGCGGTCTATTTCGCATAGCATCCATCCGATTCGATTCGTTGATCTCCTCAGGTGCGGCTTCCTCTGCGCGACTACATAATCCAGGCGTTAGAGAGCTATATCCGAGATTCCCCTTGAGATCTTCAAGGCCAAAACCAGCGGGACATCTCCTATTTTCCGCTTCCCAATTGCTCCTGGGACGATGACACTGACCTCTCCAATCTTTTGACAAGAAAATCATGGCAGCTACTTTCACCCGGACGACACGACGCATCGAAGGCCCGTGTCATCCATCTTTTGAGGCCTGCACGAAGGCCCTCTTGCCAACAGCGATCTGCATCTTGGGGGTCCGCAATCAATTCTTCTTTGGCGGAAGAAATGCCCTGATAAGGGAGATCTTTTGGTCCTCCTATGACTGATAATAATATCCTTCTTCGCTCTTGATAATCGAGGGAAGTTAGGTCTTCTCCATTAAGATACATCAAGTCATAAACCATTAATGCCGGCGAGATTTTGCTTTTGCGAGAGAGGCGACGACGATTGATATACCTCACCATCTCCACCTGGCTGCAAATATTCCCCTCCTGAAAGCCAATGAGATCAGCATCTGCGATGAAATCCGCATCTATATCGCCAACATGCTGAGACAGCCCATTCAAGGCCGATGTAATGTTGCGAAGCCGAGAGGTGAAGATGAGGACCTCTTCTTTTATTTTATGAACCTGTACCCTCAAGCCGGGATACTTGGGCAAAAAGGCTCCGGGAATCACGGGCTTGCCGGGGCGAATGACCATGAATCGGATTGGGACCTTTGGCTGAATTACTATCCTCTCCAGCTCCCGGCTTTGGGCTAAAGCGGCAATGCCGCCCAGATCCGGCATGAGGCTGTAAGCACTGCGAATTTTCTCTGGGTCAACGTGCAGTTGCCGAGAGAGCGCGACAATCACAGTCATATGCCCAATGCCGGCCTGCATGTTTTGCAGAGCAGTGCGGGCGATGTACTTTCCCTCCAGGGGAGTTGCTTCTAAAAATAGGCCCCTTAGCAGAGCATTCTTGCGCTGCTCCGATTCCTTGCCTTTCATGGCAGAGATGCGCCGCAGCCTTTCATAAACCGATAGTGCCTGCAAGGGCTCGCGAAAAAGGGAATGCTGCCCCTTCTGCAACAGCGCCGCCTCAGCCACCATTCCCATATCACTGCATCTCTCCCGAAGAGTTGGAAGATCCTGGTCTGATACCTCAGCCAGTGCCGCCATGAGAGCCTCAGGGCCTATGCCCATCTCCCTCCCTTCCCAGGGGGGCCACAGCTCGCCTAAGAGAAGCCGCACAACTGGACAGAGCATCTCAGGCTCAGGCTCAATCTCAGCCAGAAGGCCCGCCGCCAGATCGACCTTACGGCTACGCTGGGCCTGGGAGATCTCTTGCAAGACCTGGGCAATCCGAGAATAACGCATTTACCTCGCTATCTTGATCTTCAACAGATCCTCTGCCCTCTTGGCCAGATTCTCAATCATGCCGTCCAGCTCTTTTAAAAAAGACTCGGTTTCCTCCGTGGTCACCGCTCCCGGAGCGGAAGCCTTGATCAATCCCTCCTGCTCTAAAACCCGCAGGGAATAGCGTACCTTGTGGCTGGGTATCTTCGTCTCCTCCGCCAGCTTGAGGATGCCGATGGGCTCATTCTCTACCACTTGCTTGAGGATGACCAGGTGCCGTTGCAGCATCTCAAGCTCACCGCTCACCTTCTCGGTCAGAATTACTATCACATCCGCTCATGGGATTAATATCAATAGCGCGCCCGGCGGGGGAGGAAGTCTATGCCGTGCCTGGAGGTCACACGCCGGCTCAGGTCTTTTCCCAGTATTTGCGGGGACGATACACCTGTGACCACAAGCATGGTCCGCAGAGTATGCTCCAGGTTCGGGTCTATCTGCGCGCCCCAGATTATGCGAGCATCAGGATTGATCTTCTGGTAGACCTCATCTACCACGGTCTCAGCATCGGTGATGGTCATATCCGGGCCTCCCACCACGTTTACCAGGGCAGAGGTTGCGCCCGATACATCCACATCCAGGAGGGGACTACGCAGAGCCTTCATGACCGAGTCGCGCGCCTTCTCCTCGCCTTCTGCCTCGCCCATACCGATCATGGCCACGCCGCCGTTGGTCATGACGGTTCTGACATCGGCAAAGTCCAGATTGATGAGGCCTGGGCGGGTGATCAGTTCAGTGATGCCCTTGACGGAGCGCATCAGCACCTCATCGGCGACTTTGAATGCGGCCTGCAGGGGAAGATTGGGGACCACATCGAGGAGTCGGTCGTTGGGCACCACGATTACCGTGTCCGAAACCTCTCGCAGCCTCTTTAAGCCGGCTTCGGCATTCTGCATTCTGATGGTGCCTTCCGCACTGAAGGGAATGGTGACGATGGCAATGGTGAGAGCCCCCGCCTCGCGGGCTGCTTCCGCTACTATCGGAGAAGCTCCCGTGCCCGTGCCGCCACCCAGACCACAGGTAACGAAGACCATATCAGCTCCTTCCACGGAGGCTTTTATCTCATCGATATCCTCCTGGGCCGCCTCCTCTCCGATGGCGGGCAGGCTTCCCGCCCCCAGGCCGCGAGTGGTGCGCCTGCCAATGAGGAAACGCCGGTCGGCATTGATATGCAAAAGATGCTGGGCATCGGTGTTGATGGCAAATAGCTCCGCACCCTGGATGCCGCACTCTGCCAGACGGTCGATGGTATTCGAGCCGCCTCCACCGCATCCTATGACTCTGATTACCGTGGTCAACTCTTCTAAAACCGAAACCAGCTCTTCATCGCTCTGGATCATGCTGGAAGGCTTGATCCTGCTCTCGGCCTCAGATCTGCCCAGGGCTTCGTCGATGATGTATTTTATCTCCATCCCCTCTACTTTTTTTCTGCCTTATTCTAGTAATCAATTAGTATATAGTTTTTTGCATATAGAAAAGAAAATGTTGTGCTGCCTGGATGCCGGGCAGTTCAGATATTCATTATTATTATTTTAATTTGACTTCAAGGATTTGAGCTTTTCAATCTGTCTCATTATCCTCTCGGATTCTTTTGACTTCTCTCTCTCCAGGTAATCGACAATTTCAGGAAGGCTTCTATTTAACTTGTAGATGCGATACGGTCGTCCTTTTCCTGGATTTTTCTCGTCCCTCTCACCAATCCAGTCCAGTTTTCGAATCTCCCGCATAGCAATGCTCACTTCCGGCTGGCGAAGATCCGATCCAATCTCTATCTCGCGGGACGTTGCCTCTGCCACCCCAGCCAGATAGGTCAAAACTTTTGCCACGTTCCTTTTCAGGCCTACCTTCATGAGTATGGACGCAAATTCATCGCGCTCGACTTTCATATCTGAGGCGGTTGATGTATTCAAAACGGTCACCAGGCGCATAACGAATGATAACATATATATAAGTTTCGTTGAAAATAATTCAGTTGAGGTGAAAATCTCGATCATCTTATAAATTATTTTTTTTATGTATATGATATTTGTCGCCCGCCAGGCTGAAGAGAGAGTAGCTTTTACATTTCTTTTTATGAAGGAGATTTACTTAGAGGACAGTTATCTTTGGGCTTTTGATGCCACAGAAGCCAATCGAAGAGTCTACTTCTCCCTGGAGGATTGAATGCACATAATGGAGCTATTGGGCAAATCTCGCGTCAAAGTGGAAGGCGAAAAGGTGCTGGGGGCGAGCGAGCCCCTGATTGAGTGGTGTCCTCTCTTCGACAAGATCAGGGGCATAAAAAAGGTGACTGCCGAATCGGCTGCAGAAAATATGGAGTTCAGAATAAAAAATCACGGCATGTTCTCGGCGCGGCGCCGTCTGCAGATGGGCATCTTCGTGGGCTTTGGGGCCTCCGAGTCCATGATGACCGGCATAAAGGCAGGAATTATCGACGCCGCAGTTACGGTTTGCGATGGAGCAGGCAGCGTGATAACTGCCAATGCCGATCTCATTCAGGGCATGGGCGGCTACATATCCGGGCTCGTAAAGACCGATCCCATACCAGAGATTATCGAGGGCATCCGGGCCAGGGATGGGCATGTGCTCTCCCCCCAGGACGGCAAGATAGACCAGATAGAAGGAGCGGCCTATGCTGCGGCGGCCGGCTTCAAGAAATTTGCCGTCACAGTTGCCGATGCCTCGTCCGCGGAAAAGTTGCGAGCGTGGGAATTGGCGGCTGGAGTTAAGATAATGATAATAGGAGTCCATCTCACCGGCATAAGTCGGGAGGAGGCTGCGAGGCTTTTGGCGGTAGCCGATATTGTTACCGGCTGCGCCTCAAAGCATATTCGCGAGCAGGTAAAGCCTCTGGTGCAGGTGGGCACAGCCGTGCCGCTCTTCGGCCTGACTCGCTGGGGCAAGGAGCTCTTGGTAGAGAGGGCCAAGGAGGTAGAGCAGCCGCTTCTGATAAACACTATGCCTCTGCCCGTTCTGCCCGATAAGAAGCAGCCCAGACCGCTAGTGTAAAATTTATTTTTTATGATAATTAAGATATAATAGTCACATTAGCCAGCCCCGGCTGCTGGCCGTTTGGCACCAACTTGAGGACGGCATCATTAAGGCGGACCTCCACATAATCTCCTTTTGGGGTAGCATCAAAATCGTGTGTCGCCAAGATAAATGCCAGGTCATTTACGCCTATGCGGAGATCCTCGGTTTCTGAGATCAGCTTCATTAGTCCTGATTTATCGGTTATGGCAGAGGATGAAGGAGAAAAGGACAGGGATATGAGAAGAGCAAAGATTACAGCCAAATATAGGGGATCTCCTATGTGTCTGGTAAAAATGGAATCATAGCAATCTATTTTTTTGCTCATGTTTCCGTTCACCCTGTCATCTTTGTGCTTCTTTATATTTGCCGCAGCATACTACGTACAGCGTTCCGTCACTACCTCTGGTTAGCTTGTAGTAGGTGGTTTTATAATAGAGGCCGCTCTCCGCCGGATTTGTATATATGTAATCTACCCAGCCGGTTCTATTTTTTATAGCCCCTGCCACAATTTCATCTCTGAATTTCTTCCCACTGACATCCACCTTGCCCATGAAATTCATACCGACCAATCGGGGATTATCGGCATGAGCCACCATATTTATTTCCGTATCGTACACAAATACATAGAGCGCGGGATCGTCCTTGTCCTTGAAGGGGTGCTCTCCGGCGGAGATTCTCTTAAATGTTCCAGAAGCATCGCTTTCGATACATGATGATGTGAAATTCACCAATCTAATGACCTGTTCATCCGTAACGTGTTGCGTGCTATATCTGGTAGGAATATACTTATAGAGGATCTTTTCGTAATCGCTAATTCCATCAAGGTCCTTTTCCTGCTTCGTTTGACTCAAGGCACGCTGGAAGGCCTGCACTAACGAGTCCGGTGTATCCATATTGAAGGCGTAGTAGAGCTCAAAGTCGTCTCCTAAATCGAAGACAATCCTGTATTGGCTCGTTTTGATGCCGTATCTGTTGAGTAGCCACATGCCGGGAATCTCAGCATAAGCCCAGGCGTCGATAGTTCCATCTTCTAGAAATTTCATAATGATATTCGAATTATTTTCAACGACCATATCCTTGGGATCCAATCCAGCCTTAATGGCCAATAATTGTTCTGCTGAATTATGGATGACTCCAATCTTGTATTTCTTCAGGCCCTCCGGTGATTCGATATCTATTGCCTTATCTTTCATGGCGAAAAGGACGATTCTGGTGGGGCTTATGGGACCTACCCATTTGAAGGACGATTCTCTTTCGGGCAATCGAGCCGTGGAAAAGAGAACGGTATTATTCTCTTCTAAAGCAATCTGATAACCTGCATCCCATGCCGATAATCTGATGCGGCTGCGATTCAGGTCCATGTCCATGCGATTGAGCATCCTATCCAGCAGGTCAACCGATATTCCCTTAAGCATTCCCTCTTCTTGATAATTGAAAGGTGGAAATTGCTCGGTTATGTAAACCAGATGCTCGACGGATGGGGCGGGCATATAACTCATGGCGGGGGCAATAAACATGGTCAGTAATGCTATGGTTAGCATTGATTCAATCTTCAGCATTATCCCACCAGATCCTTGAGATCCTTTTGCAGGTCAACGCTCATTTTAGCCCCATCGAGATTTGATCCGGCCAGTGATTGCAGTGCAACATTATCATACTTGATCCCCTCGAGATTGGCATCGCTCAGATCGACATCATTGAGGACTACCATGGTCAGGTTGGCTCCTTGCAGATCTGCACCGGAAAGATTTACATTATTCATGTAGATTGTGCTAATCCTGGCATTTCTGATGTCGGCCTGGGATAGATCCGCATTGTCAAATATCATTCCTTCTATGCTGGTTGATTTTAAAATTGTCCTGCGCATAACTGTCCCCCGCAGATTCATCGATCTCAAAACGGCTCCCGTGAGGTCGGCACCCGAAAAATCTGCATCATTTGCATTTAAATTATCGAGTTTGGCTCCATGGAAACGGGCGCCGGATAAATTGACATTGGTAAGGTCTGCATTTTCCAATATGGTATCTCTCAGCATGGCTCCGGAAAGGTCGGCTCTGGGTAAGTATGCTCTGGTAAAATCCGAGCCGGTCAAGTCGGAGTTGCTCAGGTTCGCACCAAAGAGGTCAGATCTCGCGAATTGACAGTAATAGAGACGGCTCCCGCTCAGATCTGCCCAGTTGATTCTAGATCCTATCAAGATCGTTCTATCCAGGTTAACACCGGGCATTTTAGCAAGGGTCAGGTCGGCTTTAGAGAGCCTGGCATTAGTTAGAGTTGCGCCCGTTAGATCTGCTTCATCCAGCTTGGCATCAGTCAGATCGGTATTGTTCAGATCGCAACCTGAGAGGTTTGCATGACTCAAGCGTGCTCCTTGCAAATCTGCGCCATTCAGCCTGGCTTTAACCAGTGTGGCCTGGTTTAGCCAGGACTCTTCGAGGTTAGCCTCCGACAAATTGGCGCCGTTTAGATTTGCCTCTTGCAGATCCGATCGGCTCAGGTTAGCCCTTGACAGGTCCAGTCCGCTTAAGTTCATACCTATGAGACGGGCATGATCGCAAAAAGGCTGGTTGATAATCTCTCTATTGCGAGGCAGACTGGTGAGAAGAAGGCCGAACCGATTCAGCTCAAACATATCGAACATGTAAAGGTTAGTGCTTTTTTTTATCACTGGTATTTTATCTGCCGGTTCGCCCTGGAGGACGCGAAGAGCCAGATCGGCCGCAGTGTCGCCTTGAGACGTACCGCGGATCATCTTTCCCCCTACAACACCGTATCCCAGATAGAAATCATATACACTGTAAATGGGAACTGAGCACGCTCCTCGAATCAGCTCCGATGAATCCTCATAGGTCAATACTCTCCCGAGTCTGTCGCGGTTGAAGGTCATAAGCAAAATGAGGCTGTTGTTGGGTAAGGTGGCAACCCGTTGACGAAGTTCATCTGCTGTCAAGTTGTCCAGGAACTCAAATGAGATATTTTGTTTGAAGTTGGAGGTAGCTTGTTCGACGACCTTTCGATTGGCCTTGCCCGTGGTGGTCTGATCGGTTACAATTGCGATGTGTCGAGCCGCAGGGTGCAGATGGAGCATCAGTGAGATGGTGTCAATAGCCTCGTACGCCTCCACGACGCCAGTGAATCCTTGCTTTCCATCCAGCATTTCGTCGTTGAAGTTGATAACACCGCAGAAGACCACAGGAGTTCCTGGAAATATCTCGTCTCTATTTTTAAGCAAGAAATTGAAGGCATCTGTATTGGTAGCGATAATCAGGTCGAAATGCTTATTCCTATAATTTTTAGTATATAAATATTTTAGTTCTGCAAGGCGGGTCTGGTTTGGATCGATTCTTTTTGTATCCATATATTCGACGCTGATAATTGCGGATGGCATGCTGATGGCAAAACGCAGCTTTATCGCCGAATCAATCGAGTCCTCCCATTTCATGCCAGGATGATAAGAGGCTAAAATGAGAACTTGTTTGGGTTGATCGGGAAGGCCGGCCGAAGAAGAGGCTGACAGTAAGGCTATAAGCAACAAAATTCCCAACACTATTCTTATCATACACCGATTCATACCCTTTAATAGTGTAACCCTAACTATTTATAATTCTTGGTATTCGAGTCTTGAAGTTGCTGGATGGTTTCTTCTTCGTGTGTACGCTCTTTGAATTAGTATTACTATTATATTAGATCTATGGATTCTAAGCAGATCCTAGGCTCACCCCCATGAGTATGCCTCAAGAGTAGCCTGGTTACTCTGCATCTTTGGGTCGGCTTCTTTTGAGATCTAATATTACTATTGCCAATAAGTTTATACATAAATAAGCCGCTAATTGACATAATTGCTGTTGCTGAAAAATGGAGTCGAAACGCCCATGAATAATATGACTGCGGATCTACATGTGTTTGAATCCGTATCTGCCTTCTCGTTGGTGGTAGTCTCCTGCATTATCATGAAAAAAAAGTCGATTGTGCGGGAAGAGGATGCCGCTTTGTGCGCACGGCTCCTCACCCAGGCGGCACTTCCAGCTTTTATTTTTTTCCAGCTTTCGACACACCCCGTATCGGGCCGCCAGTTCTTGATGATTATGGCCATGGTCGTGACGGGCATCATCTCCATGGGAGCCGCCTGGCTCGCGGGAAAAGCGCTGCGGTTTGACAGGCAAAAGATTGGTGCCCTCCTGCTCACCTCTTCCTTCGGCTCCACAGCGTTGATCGGTTATCCACTCATTCAATTTTCTTTTCCGAATAATCCTGAAGCACTGACGGATGCCATACTCCTCAGCGAACTGGGCGTGGGACTTCCCATCTTTATCCTTGGCCCCATCATAGCCATGCACTTCGGAAAAGAATCAGGGAACATCGGGACTAAGACGAGTATTTTCGCAGAGTATTTTCGATCGCCCATTTTTTTCGCTGTCGCGCTGGGCCTCATTATCGCTCCACTCCAGATTCCCACTGATCACTGGTTTCTCGCACCGTTCTACGAAGCACTGAGCATCATCGGCAACGACGTGGCCGTGCTTGCCTGCCTCATTCTCGGACTTCAGCTCAAACGAAAGTCGTTGAAGGGAATCTGGACGCTATTGATTATTTCCGCAATCATCCAGATGGGGTTGCAGCCCTGGATTGCCCACGTGCAGGCGGGCTTTTACCACCTCAGCGTCGAACAGACTCAGGTACTAACGCTCATCAGTTCCATGCCTTGTGCCGTCTTGGGATCGGTCTTCGCTACGCATTACAAGTGCGCAAGCGACACCACTTCGGCGCTCATCATGATGCACATACTTCTCTCCATAGTCCTCGTCCCCCTCACCTTTGCGGTGCTGAATATGAGTTGATGAGAAAGCTGAGCGCCCCGCGGGTGCCTCCCATCAAAACAAATTCCAAAGGCAACAGAGTTTGGGACAAGACCTTAGGCTGGTCAGAATGAAGAAAGAAGAAATCGGATCGAATTAGAGATAATAAAATGTTTTTCACTGCCCTCAGGGGCAGGGCAGGGTTAAGAGGGATGCATTGCCGCTTTCCAGTGACATCCTCATATTTAAGTATCCGGAATAGGCTCCGCTCATGACATAGATGGGCACCGCGCTGGAGCCTTTTTGCACCCGCGCTCCCACTCTGGTCGTCCCCTCTACCTCTGAATGGATGCTGTAGACTGAGTTGTTGTCGGTCTGGCTGACGGAGGTATCCTTGACCAGATCCACCAGACCGGAGTAGCTTTCCGAGTAGACCGATCCCACCTCATAGTTCTTGGCGCATAACGCGTTCTTAAGCTCGCTATTGGTTATGGGCGCACTGTATCGGGAGGGCCGGTTCTGGAATACACCCCATTCGTTCGCCCAGATCTCATTGTAGCCGTCTTCAAAGCCGCCGTAAACCTGAGCATTAATGGATCGGGACACAGTACCGGTGCCTCTTGTTCCCGTGACCAGCTTCTGTCCATGAAAACCGGCTACTGTCTGGTAGATGCGCATATCGTCCGTGGTTCCCTGGCTGTAGATCCAGGAATGCTCGGTGAGGTTTTGAGGCACGCCGTTTGCCGTAGGAACGAGTGTGCTAGTGCCGGCAATAATAAACATAATCAAAAATCCAAGCGTCAACGATCCGGGCCACCATCTCATCTGAACACCTCAACCTCAGAAACATCATGGCCGGGCATTGAATATAAATCTGATCCCTATCTGCCCTTATTGCGCCCTCTCTGCTTGATATCTCTTAAGCGGGCTTCCAGAGATGCCTGCAGATCCAAAGAGAGGCCGGCCCCGAAATAGTCCAGGCGGGCGGCGATGGCCAGCTTTGCCGCCAGGGTCCGAGCCACACGTCCCCGCAGCTTTTTGGCAGATCCTATCACGGCAGGATGGCGGAAGATGATGCCGTGCTTGGGAGAAGGAGCAATGCCCTTGAGATGCTTGAATAGGGACTTTTCTGCGCCCATGACCTGCACTCGACTGGAGGGCATCTGCGCCAGACGGGAGAGGCCGCCCGCCCGGGAGATGAGCCTTGCCGCCAGGATTGGTCCGGCGAGGGTGGAGAGATTGGGGGCCAGAGCCTGCACAGTGGCGGAGACGTCCATTTCAGTGGCCTTGCGGGACTCGCGCAGGCCCAGGATCGCTTTGGCCAGGAGCCCCATATTTTCGTCATCTTTTTGCCCTTCTGCCAGATCTTTTCCATGAACGATCTCCTGACTGTGCAGGCGGGACCACTCGTAGAGCCTCTCGTCCAGCAGATTGATGGCCTGAGACAAATTATCCAGGGCCTCCATGGCCTGGAGCAGATCCTGCTCGACGGTGCTGCCGGCCAGAATGCTCCGTCGCACCAGGCCTAAGGCCGCCTCTCGCAGCAGCCGGTTGTATTCTCCGTCGTCGGCGGCAAAGCCGCAGGCCTTTGCCAGGGCGCGCAGATCGGGCTGGGGAAGAGGAAAGGAACTGGCCGGCTCCTGCTGGTAGGGCTTTATCATCCCCTCCGCCTCTTCTGCGCCAAGCATGGATCCGGTCAGCAAAGATCCGGTCTGCCCGTCCACTCTTCCAAACCAGGTTAGGATCTCCATTTGCTTATACTCCTGCCTGGTACTGGAATAGATTACTTTCGCCCCGCACAGATTTAGTTTAAATACTCCCGGGCACAAGTTACAGTTACCTCTCAACAAAAATTAGGGGGCAGATTGTATGAAAGAATTGGTTGATCAGATAAAAGCTCGTCTCAGGGATCAGAAGATCGAGGTCTCTGATGAGGATATCGAATCTCGCCTGAAGAAGCTCATCGTGGATTTTCGCGTGCCTGAAGGCGAGGCGAGAAGATCGGTTTTGAATTACTTCTTCAAAGAGCACGGCATAGTGCCTCAGGTCAGGGCCGGCTCGGAGAAGGTCAAGATCGCCGAGATCAAGGAGTCCGGCAAATGGGTGGATCTGGAGGTCAAGGTTTTGGATCTCTGGGAGCCGGCTTCCGAGACCATCGCTCAGACAGGACTTGTGGGCGACATAACAGGATCCATGAAGTTTGTGAAGTGGGCCAAGTCTGAACTGCCCAACCTGGAGCTGGGACGAAGCTATATCTTAAAAAAGTTGGTCACGGACGAGTTTCAGGGCAGGTTTTCCGTAAAACTGAATCGCACCAGCCAGATCGAGCCGTTAGATGTCGATGTGGAGGCAAAACCCGCCAGCAAAGCCGCCCAGCAAGCAAAGGTCGTGGAGATCAGTGAACCAGGACTTTGGGTGGATCTGAAGGTCAAGGTGGCGCAGCTCTGGGAGGCGAACAGCGAAGCCATCTCCCAGTCGGGACTGGTGGGCGATGAGACAGGCACCATAAAATTTGTGAAGTGGGTTAAGGCCGATTTGCCGGATCTGGTGGAAGGAAAAAGCTACCTTCTCAAAAACCTGGTCACGGACGAGTTTCAGGGCAGGTTTTCCGTAAAACTGAACCGCACCAGTCAGATCGAGCCGTTGGATGTCGATGTGGAGATCGGCTCCATAGCCGCGGAGTTCTCAGGCGCCCTGGTGGATGTGCAGAAGGGCTCCGGGCTTATCAAGCGCTGCCCGGTTTGCAAGCGCTCTTTGGCCAAGGGTGTCTGCAGCGAGCACGGAAAGGTGGACGGCACCTATGATCTGCGCATTAAAGCGGTGCTGGACGACGGCCGCCGGGTGCAGGATGTGCTCGTCAACCGGGAGACCACGGAGAGGCTACTAAATCTCACATTAGAAGAGGCCAAGCAGATGGCCATGGAGGCGCTCGATCATGAGGTAGTGCGCTCCTTGATTGAGAGCAAGCTGATGGGAAGATACTATTCCATAACCGGTCCCAGGATTGATCGCTATCTTCTGGTGGAAAGCATTAATGAAATCCCGCCGGTGTCGCTGACGCACGTAGATGAGCTCATAGCAGCCGCGGAGGTGGCTTAAAAATGGCAGGATTTTCACGAGAAGTGGCGAAAAGGATCTTCGCCGAAGAGCTGAAGAGCTCTAACTACTCCTTCCGCGACGGCGAGGATCAGCACCAGTATGCACCTTCGTATCTTCTCACCCCCACGGGAGCGAAATGCAATCGCGTTTTCGTGGTCGGCACCCTCACGGAGAAGGATGACATCGGCAGCGACACGGAGTACTGGCGGGGACGAGTGGTAGATCCCACGGGCAGCATACTGATCTATGCCGGTCAGTACCAGCCGGAGGCGGCTCAAATACTGGCCAACATGGAGGCCCCCTCATATGTCGCCGTGGTGGGCAAGCCCAATCTCTACCAGACCGATGACGGAAACATCATCATATCTCTACGTGCTGAATCCATCCAGCCGGTGGACGAGAATACGAGAAACCTGTGGATAATAGACACCTCCCGGCGGACTCTGGAAAGGCTGGAGGCAATGAAGAATGCCAGGCCGGCCCCGGTATCCAGCGATTTCGCCACCGCGGACAATGTGCCTGCTTCCACATCCTCTTCCACTCCCGCACAGGACACCGATAGAGCTTTGCAGCATTACCACACGGACATCGAGCACTTCCGGAAGATGGTCCTTCGCGCGCTCTCCTCCTTGAAGGCGGACCTGGCCAAGAGCGACATGCCTCCGGAGACAAGAACCACGAAGAGTGCGATTGCCGAGAGTGGGAGCAAGCCCGCCGCTGCGCCAGCCGCGCCGGAAAAGCCGGAAGAGATGCAGGCATCCCGAAAAAGCAAGGCCAAGAAGAGCGAGCCCAACAATACCTGGCCTGCGCCGGAGAATGAGGAAGAGGTAGAGACCATCAACTTCGGCAAGAAGAGCTGAAAGGTTTTATATAATGTGCTGAAGCTCTATAGCATGGGTGAATCAATATGGTAATTGGAGTAACGATGGTAAAGGTGGTGCCGGGACAGGAAAAGACTGTCTACAATGCCTTGCAGGAGATAGACGGCATTAAGGACGTCTACCATGTCTTCGGCGAGTTCGACTTCGTGGTCATCATCGAGGTTGAGGGCCTGAGCATGTTGAATAAGCTCGTGGACGTCATCCGTGAGATAGATAACGTAACCGCCACCCAGACCGTAGTCGGGGCTGAACTCTAGCCCTTTTTTATGGAGATTGCCGAGGAGCTGGCCAAGCAGCAAAAAGCCATCTCCGTAGCTGAATTTTTTGAGAAGAACCGTCAGATCCTGGGATTCGACTCGGCGCCGCGAGCACTCATCACCTGCGTGAAGGAAGCTGTAGACAATTCCCTGGATGCCTGCGAAGATGCCGGGATACTGCCGGATATTTTTGTGCAAATAAAGAAGAGCGGCGAATACTATCAGGTTATTGTTGAAGATAACGGGCCGGGCATTGTTCCTGAGGAGATCCCGCGCGTCTTTGCCAAACTGCTCTATGGATCACGTTTTCATACGCTACGCCAAAGCCGCGGCCAGCAGGGCATCGGCATATCCGCGGCGGTGCTTTATTCCCAGCTCACCAGCGGCAGACCCACCAAGGTCATCTCCAAGATTGCCCCGGACAGACCTGCCCGTTACTGCGAGCTGCTTATTAATACAGCCAAAAACGAGCCCGAGATTCTTAAATCTGAGGATATGGACTGGGAACGCCCCAGGGGCACGCGCGTGGAGCTGGAGATGGAGGGCACCTATGTGAGGGGGCGCCGCCAGTCGGTCTATGGCTCGCTGAAGAGCACAGCCATTGTCAATCCCCATGCGCGCCTGACCTTAGTGGAGCCG
>JAPKYC010000117.1 GCA_026394505.1 Methanothrix sp. | reverse complement strand
ACCGGCATCGGCGGCATCGTCCGCGATGTCAACTGCATGGGCGCCACGGTGGTCGCTACCGCCGATCCCCTCCGCTTTGGCAATCCCTACGGCCCCAAGGCCAACAAGGTGCGCTGGGTGGCAGAAGGCGTGGTGGACGGTCTCTGGCAGTACGGCAATGCCCTGGGCGTTCCCAACATGGGCGGAGACATCGTCTTCAATGACAGCTTCGACGACAACTGCCTGGTCAACGTCGTCTCGCTGGGCATCGTCCGGCGCGACCAGATCATCCGCTCCCGCGCGCCGCCCCTGGCCGGCGAGAAGGGCTACGACGTGATCTTAATCGGCAAGCCCACCGATTCTTCGGGCCTGGGCGGCGTCACCTTCGCCTCGGAGGCTCTGCGTGAAGAGGACGAGGAGACCAACCGCGGCGCTGTGCAGATCCCCGATCCCTTCTTGAAGAACGTGCTCTTCAAGGCCAACGACGACCTGTTCAGGCTGGTGCGAGAAGAGGGCATCGAGATCGGCTTCAAGGACCTGGGCGGCGGCGGCTTTACCTGCGCCACATCCGAGATGGGCTCTGCCGGGGGCTTCGGCATGGAGATCAACCTGGATGACATGCATAAAGCTGGCGACTTTCCTGCCGAGGTGCTGAGCATCGCCGAGACCCAGGAGCGCTTCCTCATCGTCTCGCCCCAGGAACTTCGCGAGAAGATTCTCAAGATCTACAACGAGGATTGGGATCTGCCCAATGTCTACGAGGGGGCAAGGGCCAGCGTTGTCGGAAAGATCAATACCGGCGACCGATTTACGGTCACGCATAAAGGCGAGATGGTCTGCGATGTGCCCATCCAGCATCTTACAGAAGGCATCCGCTACAATCGTCTGGAATTGCCGCGCACCATCCGCGTGCAAGAGCCGGATGTGGCAGAGCCGGCAGACTACAATCAGGTCCTTCTCCAGATTCTGCGGTCGCCCAACATCGCCTCCCGAGAGCACGTCTACCGCTACTACGATACCGAGGTCATGGGCAACGCCGTGATCCGGCCGGGCGAGGCGGACGCCGGCCTGATTGCACCGGTGCGGGGCGAAAAGTTTGGCATTGCCCTGGCCGTGGACAGCAATCCCTTCTACGGGCGCATCAGCCCCTACTGGGGCGGGGCAACGGCCGTTGCCGAAGCCATGCGCAATGTGGCCGCCATCGGCGCAGTTCCCTCTACTCTCACCGACTGCCTCAACTACGGCAACCCCGAAAAACCGGAGGCCTTCTGGGAGTTCCGGGAAGGCGTGAAGGGTCTGGCCGAGTCCTGCAAGCAACTGTACCTCAAGGGCTACGAAGCCCAGCAGCAGGCTGTTCCAATCGTCTCCGGGAACGTCAGCTTCTACAACGAATCGCCCCAGGGATCGGTGGACCCATCGCCCGTGGTGGCCTGCGTTGGCATCATGAAGGATTTCAGTAAAGCCATCACCATGGAGCTGAAGAAAGCCGGCGACAAGCTATTTTTGATCGGTCCCAGGTTTGACGAGTTGGGAGGCTCCGAATACTACAGAACCATTCTAGGAGTGACGGGCGCCAACGTGCCCATAGTTCGCTTCGATCTGGAGAGGAACATGATCTACGCCGTCATCGACGCAATCGAGGAGGGCCTGCTGGCTGCAGCGCACGACATCTCCAACGGCGGCCTGGCAGCAAGCGTGGCCGAGATGGCCCTAACCCGGCCAGCCCGGTTCGGACTGAAGCTGAACTTGGACATGGTCCAGGGCGGCGACATTGGAATGAGGACCGATAAGCTGCTGTTCTCCGAATCCTCCGGCTTTGTCCTGGAGGCAAAAGCGGGCAGCGAGGCCAGGCTGGTGGAGGTGCTCAGGAGCTACAACCTGGAGCCGATGCAGATAGGACAGGTAACAAGCAAGAGACGGATTGTGATGAAAAGAGCAGGCGAGTCTGTGGCCGACCTGGAGCTGGATCAGGCGAGGAATGCCTGGACGACGGGCCTGGTGGAGGCGATGAGATGAAGATAGCGGTTTTGCAGTTTCCCGGTACCAACTGCGAGTTTGAGACCCTGGTGGCAGTGAAAGAAGTGGGCATGGGAGGCGAGATCTTTCGCTGGAACCGGTCGGCTGGCGAGCTGTCCGGCTTTGATGGATTTGTCATACCTGGTGGCTTCTCCTATCAGGACCGGCTTCGGGCCGGAGTTATAGCCTCCAAAGAGCCGGTCATGAGCGCCTTGAAAGAAGAGGCTGGTAAGGGTAAGCCCATCATCGGCATCTGCAATGGATTTCAGATTCTGGTGGAGACGGGCCTTCTTCCCGGCAGCGCTAATGGTTGCGATAAAGGCAGCGGAAATGTGGACATGGCTCTGGCCCAAAATGTGATGGTCTCCCAGGGAAAGATTGTGCGCCGGGGCTACTACTGCGACTGGGTCAATCTTCGCCATGAAGCGCCTTCCAAACGGTGCAGCGGCTCTTTTGCCATCGAGAGGGGAGCGCTGCTCAAGATCCCCATCGCCCACGGCGAGGGAAATCTGGTTACAACCACCCCTGGCCTCATGAAAAAGCTTAACGACGAGGGCCAGGTGGTCTTCCGCTACTGCGACAGGAACGGGCGGATCATAAACGAGTTTCCCTTCAATGTGAACGGCAGCACGGAAAGCATAGCCGCCATCTGCAATGAGCCGGGAAATGTCCTGGGCATGATGCCTCACCCGGAAAGGGCCTTTTTCGCCTGGCAGCTTCCCGCCTTCGATCCGAGAAAGCAGCGGCCCGATGAGCCCGGTCCCGGCAGAAGGGTATTCGAATCCATGAAGCGCTACATCGAGGTGAACGCATGAGCATGAACCAGAAGATCAATCTGCGCGTCTGGCTGAAGATCCCCGATGCCGAGGCGGCCACCGTCAAGAATACGCTTATCCGGCGTTTGGGCTTCGGCAATGCCCTGGCCGATGTCAAGAAGGAGCGCCTGTTTTCCATCGAGGTTGATTCCGGAGACCCGCAGGAGCTGGCCAGGAGCTTCGCCAGGGAGCTGGTCAATGAGAACAAGGAGAGCCACATAGTTCTTATCGACGAGCTTAAATTTGAGGAGGGCTACGTGCCGGTCAAGGTCGCCCTGCATATCGAGGACGGCGAGGCCATCTCCATCCGGGAGCGGCTGCGGAGCAGACTCGGCTTCGATAATGTGGTGGATGTGAAGAAAGCTACCGTCTGGAAGCTGTACTTCAATACGCTCAAGCCGGAAGCGCAGATGGCAGCCAGAGAGATTGCCGAGCGGCTGCTCATCAACCCGCACAAGGATAGCTACGAGATAATGAGCCAGTAAGCATATCTAACGCCCATGTTCAAGTTCGGGGAATACTCGGAGGATGAGGCCAGGGATATCGCCAACTACCTTAAGGAAGTTGGGATGAAGGTGGACATCAGAACCTTCACCAACGGCCGGTTAGAGGTCTTCAACTATCTGGAAGGCCGGATGAGCGAGCTAAAGGGAGAAATAAAGGAAAATGACTTCGAAGATTACGAGCGATTTATCAATGCGCTGCGAGCGATTCTGGCCAGAGGGGCCACCGCCGAAAACTTCCGGGAGATGCTCCGGATAGAGCTTGACCCGGCAATTAACGATAAGGGAAGGCAGGTTAGTGAGATCTTCGAGGGAAGTCTGCCTGAGGAAGAGCGAAAGATAATAATACAGAATTTCGTTGCGAATATGATGGATCTGAGCAATATTTCCGGAGCGGAATATTTTGTCAACATGGTTCTGGTTCGTAATAAAATTCAGATTGGAGAAGAGGTGTGCGACCGCCTGGATGATCCTATCCTGCGCATTTTCGCTCATCCCGAAGAGGGTCATGAAGGTCACAGGTTAGCCCGTACGACCAAGACTCTTATCTTCGAGCAGCGAGCCCAGGTTTACATTGACGAGTTTTCCGCAATCGCTGCTGAGGAAATGATGCAATTTTCAGTCGGAAGATGATGGAAATATCCTGAAAGTAATTGGCAGAGGATCGGCACCGGAGATGGCCAGGGCGCTGGAAAAAAATGGGATAATAAAGGTCAAGGGCGATATCATAAAGTGGAAGCGCTGATGCATTCATCTAAACCAGAAACCGTCACACTACCCCCAGGGCATAGGGCATTATATCCAGCGAAGTTAAAGCGATTATTGCTGCCATCCAGTAAAGAGGCCTATTGAAATACCATGTTCTACTTCCCCGAGCATAAATGTAGGCAATATAGGGGAGTAGCGGCACAAAGGATATCATGGGATGGGGCTGTACACCCAGTATGTAAGAGAAGATATAACCCTGGCAAAGGAGACAGACAACAGTTACCAGGCCTACTTTGGCTTGGTTGTTAATTCTCATAAAGCGTGCTTCTCCTTCCCCTATTAATAAGCCTTTCATCTTGGCTCTTCTTTTACCTCTTCAGCGAAGATAGCAACTCCTTTAGGGATAGGGCGTTGAGCACATCCTTCTTCTCCAGCCAGGCCCGCCTGGCTACATTCACGCCGTACTTCATAGTCAAGAGCTGCTCGACATCATGAGCATCGGAGTTTATGCTCATCTTTATGCCCATCTCCTTGGCGGCTTTGGCATTGACATCACTCAGGTCCAGGCGGCTGGGATGGGAATTTATCTCCAGGGCCGTATTCGTCCTGGCTGCAGCCTCCAGGACCGCCTGCATATCCACTTCATAGGGCTCACGCTGATCGATGATCCTTCCTGTGGGGTGGCCGATGATGTCCACATTCTCGTTTTCAATGGCCGAGATCAGCCTTCCCGTTATGGCCCGCTCATTCTGCTGTGTTCCCATGTGCACGGATGCCACTACCACATCGCACCTGGCCAGAAGATCATCGGCATAGTCCAGTCTGCCGTTCGCTTTGATGTCCACCTCAGTTCCCGCCAGAACGGTGATGCCATCCAATTCCTTATTGGCAGCAGCTATGGCCTCGATCTTCTGCTCCAGCTTCTCTGGCGGCAGCCCCCCAGCGATGCCTATCGTTGGAGAATGGTCGCAAAGAGCAATGTACTCGTAGCCCAAAGCCAGAGCGGCATGGGCCATCTCCAGGATAGAAGCCCTTCCGTCCGACCAGTCGCTGTGAACATGCAGATCGCCACAGAGGTCCTTCTGCTCCACCAGCCGGGGCAGCTTGCCTTGCATTGCTGCCTCGATCTCGCCGCGGTCCTCTCTCATCTCGGGAGGAATGTAGGGCAGCCCCAAAGCAGCGTAGACCTCTTCCTCTCGATCGAAGAACAGGTCCCGGCTATCCGCCAAACGGGTGAGAGAGTACTCGCTCAGGGAGTAGCCGCGATTGAGAGCTAACTGGCGCAGCCGGACGTTATGCTCCTTGGAGCCGGTAAAATATTGCAGCACGGTGCCGAAAGATTGGTGCTCTACGATTCTCAGATCCACTTGAATGGTTTCTTGCACTATGACGCTGGCCTTGGTGGGGCCCTGGGCCAGCACCTCCTCCACCAGAGGCATGCGCACGAAGGCGGCCACGATCTCTTCAGGCCTGCCGGCCGTGGCCAGGATATCGATGTCGCCTACGGTTTCCCGCGCCCGGCGAAAGCTGCCTGCGGCGGTGATGTGCTCCAGGCCTTGCATGCCTTGCAGATAGGCCAGAATATCGTTTACAATGGGCTCGGCCGTGCTAAAAAGTATGCGAGTGCTGCGCTTTTTGTACCTTTCAATTGATCTTAAAATGTTAGTTTCGCGCGTCGGCCCCATTCTGGGAAGCCTTCTTATGCGATGCTCCCTGGCCGCCTTCTCCAGCTCCTCCAGGTTGGTTATGTTCAGCTTTTCGTGCAGCAGAAAAACGGTCTTGGGGCCCAGGCCGGATATCTGGAGAAGCTTAACCAGGCCGGGGGGCGTTTTCGCTAAAAGCTCCTCATGAGCCTCTATTTGTCCGGTTTTAAGGTACTCTTCCACCTTCTGGGCAATGGCTTTTCCTACTCCGGGAATGGACTGCAGTCTTTTCTCCTGGCAGACTAAGGAGATGTCCTCCGGCAAAGATTCAATGGCTCGGGCGGCTTTGCTGAAGGCTATGATCTTGAAGCGGTTCTCGGCATGCAGCTCCAACAGCTCTGCCATCTCGTAAAGGAGGCCAGCAACCTCGCGGTTTTTCACAGGGAAGAATATGCTGGAATAGGTTATAATAATTTCTCGTCTTGGCTCGGCCCATGATGGCTTCCTTCTCTCGGTCAGTTATCCAGACTCATTCCTAGTAGCACTATCACTTACTATTTGAACTAAAGTTGGCAATGATGCAAAACTTTCTTAAACCTCTGGCGAAATGAGCATGGTGGCAGGGATGATATGTCGAGAATGATTGCAAGGAAACGAAAAGTCATTATCTCTGCCCGAAGACTCGCCGCTTACTCTTGGAGGATTTGAATTGTCTACAAAATTAGTGCCTTCTCTTTGCCCCTACTGTGCAGTGGGTTGTGGTATGTACCTGGTAGTAGAGAAAGGCAAAGCTATTGGCGTTGAGTATATGACCGACCACCCAGCCTGTGAGGGTGCCATCTGCCCCAAGGGCAATTCCGTCCTTGAGGTCTTGAATCATGAGGAGAGGCTCAAGTATCCCCTGAAAAGAGTGGGCGAGGAATTTGTGAGGATCTCCTGGGAGGAGGCCCTGGATCTGGCAGCTCAGGGCCTGGCCCGCAATATCAAGAAGCACGGGCCCAAATCCCTGGGCTTTTTAGCTTCATCCCGCTGCAATAACGAAGAGAACTATCTTCTGCAAAAGCTCTCCCGCCTACTGGGGTCACCTCATGTAGACAACTGCGCCCGCCTCTGCCATTCGCCTACTGTGGTAGGTCTTGGTGCGGTCCTGGGAACGGGAGCTATGACCAACAATCTCATCGATCTGCAAAACTCCAAGTGCATCTTTGCCATAGGCACAAACTTCACCGAGGCTCACCCCATCGTCTCTCGCTGGGCGCAAAAGGCCAAAGACAACGGGGCAATGGTGATCGTAGCCGATCCCCGCATCACCTCTACCTCCTGGATGGCGGATCTGCACCTGCGCATCAATCCCGGCAGCGACATAGATCTGCTGAGAGGTATGATGAAGGTGATAGTAGATGAGGGCATGGCGGACAAAAAGTTCATTGAGGAGAGAACAGAGGGTTTTGCACAACTTCAGGTTAACCTCAATGACTTTTCCTTGGAGAAGGCGGCAAAGCTGACGGGGGTTCCTGCTGGTGAGATCGTCAAGGCTGCCCGGATTTATGCCCGCTCCTCCGCATCCTCTCTGCTTTACTCCATGGGCATAACCCAGCACGTCTGCGGCACAGATAATGTAAAGGCCTGCGCCACCCTAGCTCTGATCTGCGGCCAGATAGGGCGACCGGGTGCGGGAGTATGGCCCATGCGCGGACAGAACAACGTCCAGGAAAATTGCGATATGGGCGGCATGGCTGAGTTTTATCCCGGCTACAAAAGAGCCTCGGACCCGAAGTCTGTGGAATTTTTCAAGGCTGCCTGGCATGCTGATGATCTGCCCCTGGGCCCAGGGCTGACCTCCACGGAGATGACGGAGGCGGCGCTGGATGGGACCCTCAAGGCCATGTACTTGATCGGAGAAGATCCCGTCATCTGTGATGCCAATACCAATAAGACAAGAACTGCCCTGGACAGCCTGGACTTTCTGGTGGTGCAGGAGATCTTCATGACAGCCACGGCCAAGATGGCTGATCTCGTCCTGCCGGCAGCCGCCTGGGCGGAGAAGGACGGCAGCTACACATCCATGGAGAGGCGAGTGCAGTGGATCGATCTGGCCGTGCCTCCCGTGGGCGAAGCGAAGGAGGGGCTGTGGATCATCAATGAGATCGGCAAAAGGATGGGACTCGATCTCAAGGGCAGCAGCGCCGCAGATGTACTGGAGGAGATCAACCGGACCGTGCCGCAGTACGGGGGCATGACCCGAGAAAGGATCTCCAAGATGGGAGGCTTGCGCTGGCCCTGCCCGGATGAGAGGCATCCCGGAACGGACATTTTGCATAGGGAGAGGTTCTCTACCCCGGACGGAAGGGCCAAAATCGCCTCCGTAGAAAACAGGCCCGCTGGCGAGCAGACCAGCCCGGAATATCCAATACTGCTCAGCACCGGCAGGATCGTGGTTCACTACAACAGCGGCTCCATGACGCGGCGAAGCCCCTCGCTGCTGGAAAGGGACTTTGAGCTCTATGTTGAGATCAATCCCAGGGATGCGGCAGATCTGAAGGTGCGCCACGGAGAGATGGTTAAGGTAAAAACGCTTCGGGGAGAGACACTGGCTCGGGCAAGGGTGACTGAGAAGGTAATGCCGGGCATGGCCTTCATGCCCTTCCATTGGCAGGGGACCAACATCATCACCTCCGATGCCCTGGATCCGGTGGCCAAGATCCCGGAGTACAAGATGGCAGCCTGCCGGATAGAAGCGATGGCCTGAGGAGCTGGCTATCCCTCATCCATCCAATCTTGGCGGAGCAGCTCGGCCCGGCTTCCAGAACAATCATTGTCGCCTTTTCCTGTTTATCGGGAGGATAGCCGTACTTGCGTAGCATGCAGGCCCTGGATCTGGTGGCCTTTGGCCTGTCCCGCAATATCGAAGAAGCACGGGCCACGAGCGCACAGTGCTGCAGCGCCAGATCGAGGCCACGGACGAGCAGATCGACGGGCTGGTGTACGAGCTGTATGGGCTGACGGAAGGGGAGATCAGGATTGTGGAGGCGGCGAGCAGGTAAAAGACTTCGACGAAAACTATTTCAACGGCAAGATCGTCGGGGCCGTTAGCTAGGAAGAAGATAAGGCGACGAAGGAAAGAATAAAGAAGGCTTTTGGCAAGAAATGAATCACGTTGCCATCGACACGGATATTTTCTTCTATTCTGTTAGCACTGACAAGAAAGATATGGGGAAGCAAGATGGCAGTAGAAAAGGTCACTATCGCATTGATTCAAACCTCCGTTTCCGAGGATCTCGATCTCAACCTGAAAAGAACCATGGCAAAGGTAAAGGACGCGGCAGCCAGGGGCGCGCAGATCGTCTGCTTGCAGGAGCTTTTCCGGACGCGCTACTTTCCCCAGTGGGATCATAAGGATGCCTCATTTCTGGCCGAGACCATTCCCGGCCCGTCCACAGAGGCCTTTTCCGCGCTGGCCAGAGAGCTGCAGATAGTGATAATAGTCCCCGTATTTGAGAAGGATGAGGCCGGCTACTACAACTCCGTGGCCGTGATCGATGCAGACGGCAGCCTTCTTCCCACCTATAGAAAGGTGCACATTCCCCACGATCCTCTATTTTACGAGAAGAGCTACTTCTCCCCCGGAGAGGAGATCCGGGTTTACGATACCCGCTATGCCAAATTCGCTGTGCTCATCTGCTACGACCAGTGGTTCCCGGAGGCGGCGCGCGTAGCCGCTCTGGGCGGGGCAGAGATTATCTTCTATCCCACGGCCATCGGCAGGATTAAGGGCGAGGAGGACCCGGCGGAGGGCGACTGGCACGACGCCTGGGAGACGGTGCAAAGAAGCCACTCCATCGCCAACAGCGTCTGTGTAGCTGCGGCTAACCGGGTGGGCCGGGAGGAGACCCTGGTCTTTTGGGGCAGCTCCTTTGTCTGCGATGCTTTCGGCAAAATCCTGGCCAGAGCCGGCAGCGGCGCAGAAGAGGTGCTGGTGGTGGAGCTAGATCTGGGCCACAACGAGGCGGTGCGGGAGGGCTGGGGCTTTTTCCGCAACCGCCGGCCCGACGTCTACTGGCCCATCATCGAGATGGTGCAAGAGGAGGAAAAGCCGGTGAGGGGGGCGGAGAAAAAGGAGGGGCGAAAGGAGGGGGCCGGGCTCTGTCGGCAGGGCACGCCGCGCTCTTTAGGCTACCACATGCCGGCGGAGTGGGATAGGCATGAGGCCATCTGGCTCTCCTGGCCCCACGATCTGGACAGCTTCCCGGAGATCGAGTCGGTGGAGAAGGCCTACACGGACATCATCAAAGCCATTCACCAGAGCGAGACTGTCAACCTGCTGGTCAAAGACGAGATGATGCAAAGCTATGTGG
>JAPKYC010000134.1 GCA_026394505.1 Methanothrix sp. | reverse complement strand
TCATCTAACGACTCGGGAAGCAAGGCAATCTCCCCTTCATCTCCTCGCAGATTCTTCTTCAGGACGCGCATGAAATCTACCTTCTAATCAAAAGGCTTAAATCATTGTGTATCGAGGGAGGGTGTCGAGCCGCCATAACTCTGTTGGTAGAGTGTCTGGCTGTTTATTGCTTAGGAGCTGTATCCAGATTGTCTCAGGTTCGAGCCCTGTTGGCGGCGCATTTCTTTTGGGCCTGTAGCTCAGTCCGGTTAGAGCGCTCGGCTCATAACCGAGTGGTCGCCGGTTCAAATCCGGCCAGGCCCATGCCTGCATAATCATGTTCTTTGGCCTGACAGATCTTGGCAAATCGTTTGTCCCTGTTGTGGTAAGGCCACAGCCTTTTTGGCGATAACCAGTGGCTAACGACGTTTCAACCACAGAGGACGCACAGAGTTAAGGGCAATTCTTTCTTCATAGTAGGATAGTGCTTGAGGTCGGAGATCATGGCTTCTTCGCGCCTTCGAGGGCCTTCGTGCGAGATCAGGGGTATCACGCGAAGCCTCGATGACGCATGTTTATCTTCCACCAGATTTGGCCCTTCAAGCAGGCCTGTAGCTTGAGGAACTCGGCTTCTTCCGGGACCCGCATTCGCCTCTCCTTTCAGCCTCTCCTCGCCTCCCGGCCTGGCGTGGGCGGGCGGCCTTCTGCTGAGCCTTCCTGCGTTCGCCTGAGAGGGTGCAGCGCATGGGAGAATGGTTCCGCCCGGCCTTGACCGCAGGCCAGCCCATTTTCGGCAGTCATCTGCCCCACTGCCCCAACAGCGCGCTGCTCACGCGGCTCACGGAGGCGGCGCGTCCCGTTCTACCCCGTCATCCCGTGAACGAGAGACTTATCGCCACAGGAAAGCACCCCGCTAACGCGATATGGCTGTGGGGGGCTGGCGTCGGTCATGCCACAGAAAACCATTCTTCGCGGCTGACCTCAGCCTGCTTCAAGACCTTCTTGAGAGCTGCTAAGAAAGGGGCCTTCAAAGCTAAGCTTTCTTAGTTGTCCGACCAGCTCGTTCCAGGAGATATTTGTAAGCCTATACAACTGCCTCAGCTCTTGTAGGTGTCGCTATTGTAAGCCCATTAATGGGAGGGATAGCCAGTCCCAATCTCAACCTCAGGGCTATCCAGCCTTCGATAACACCTTTCAGGTTCTCACGGCATTCTTCCAGGGTTCTTCCGATAGCCCACACGCCACGCAGTTGTGGAATCTCTCCGTAAAATGGCTCTTCGTCTTCAATGATCTCATAAGTTGCCTTGGACAGCGCGGCATGAATGTATTCGCAGAACATATCGAAGATCCTATAGCGTCTTCAAGGGATTTAAACTCAGGGGTTCTGGATTGCACCGCTCATAAATCTCTATTTGAGAAGAAGGCTGTGGCAGCATCTGTCCGGGCCGCGCCGCCCCATCTGCCAGGGAACGAAGGGAGGAGAGCTAGGGGCTGCATCGGCGCGGAGGGCTAAATTCGCGATTACTGGCGCGGCCTCCCCAGCACCTTCGCCTCCATCCTCCTGGCCTTCTGCCCGGCCTCCTCGACATCCATCGCTTCTTCGCGCTCTTTGCAGCTTTGCGCGGGACACCGGTTCACGCGAAGGCGCAAAGACGCGAAATCCCGATGACGCCTGTTCATCTTCCACAAGATTTGGCCCTTCAAGCAGGCCTGTAGCTTGAGGGCCTCGGCTTCCTCCTGGGCCCGCATCCGCCTCTCCTTTCAGCTTCTCCTCGCCTCCCGGCCCGGGCGTGGGCGGGCGGCCTTCTGCAGGGCGCGGGCATCGCGGGCCAAGCTTCCGGGCGGACATCTTTCGGGCCTTCCAGTGATTGCCGGCGACGGTGCGACGCATGGGAAATAGTTCTATGGCATTTTATTTAGATATTATGATAATATTGTGTCCACGCGAGATTTGCGAGTTGTTCATAGTACTGTGTGCAATCTCCCAAAACCGGCCTAAATCCTCATTGGCCTAACTACCTGTTCACATAGTCTTAGTAAATCTGGGTTTACAATCGGCTGATCGCGATTAATCGGCATGAAGCATTAATGGCATCATCACACTCTTGGATGACTTCATCTAACTTGACTTGACCAGCGACCGCCCCCTCTTGGATAGCGAGATCACTGGCTTTATCAACAA
Source organism: Methanothrix sp. (assembly GCA_026394505.1). Classification (GTDB taxonomy): domain Archaea; phylum Halobacteriota; class Methanosarcinia; order Methanotrichales; family Methanotrichaceae; genus Methanothrix. Next base: position 7,374 of record JAPKYC010000134.1, on the reverse strand, counting down.
GAACAAAGCCTTTTCTAGTGAGAGCACTGCTTTTGTCGTCCTTGGCGTCCTTGGCCACATCAATGGTAGGATCAAGCTTGAGGATCTCATCGTAAGCTTCGATGGCTTCATCGTAAGCTTCGATGGACTCGTCATGCTTGCCCTGGTCAAAGAGAGCGTCACCTTTAGCGGTCCAATCTTCTGCGGTCTGTTGACATTGTGCGGATGTTCCCAATACCAGAAGGAGGACTAAAACGGCATAGATCAATCTCATGAGATCGAGGGAAGTGCTTGAAGAAGATATGCTTATTGGATAATAGAGACAAATAAACAAAAGATTTTAAAAAAGGCATAGTTTTTCATATTTTCACTTCCCAATTAACATCACTCTAAATAGAAAGGTCAGCGGCATTAACCGCTTTTCAAGGAATCGCTTCTCCTCACCTCATGGGCAAACAGTAATTTTATAAGATCTGCTGTGTTCATCCCATTGTCTATAATATACTGCAGCAACATCACTTGTTGGGAAGGGATACGATGAGATATCTATGTGATCCTCCCAGACGTGACTTGCTAATGTCATGTCGGGGGAGACTAAATACTTATGACCTCCGCTAAGCATGAACGGTCCAGCAGTTGTCCATTGATTATTTGAAGATAATCCAAACCATATATCATAATATCCTGGAGCTACCAATGGACCTGCAACAATCTGATCCACGGGAACAACCATGTATTGTATGCCGCATATCGGTTGAGCTATGGCTGGCATGGTGCCAAAGATCAACAATCCAAATATTAAAATTGGTGCAATTATTTCAGTAAACACTCCTTTTTGCATTATGACCACCTTTATTACACCTATGTATCTTAACTATTTAAAATTAACCTTGCCTTGGAAGATGTTATGAGGACAAAAATTAAAAATGTATTATATTATAATTAGGCTGCCTATGCACTGCAACTGTTTTCATAGTCTCAGGTGCTAATCAGGATTCATAAATGCTTTCTATGACATTATCTTTAATTCCTCCAAAAATGCCATGGAACTCTTTTCTGGGTAAGGCCTCTTTCGTGCAAGTTACATATACTTCCTATTCTGTCTGGAGGGGAGCCTGGGAGGGTCTGTAAAGGAGAAAGAAAGCCATAGCATATTTTTATAAACATCTTTCTAGGCTCAAACCCCCTCTGATGTTGCGCGGCGGATTCTACAGCGCTTTTCTGATTTCGCTGATGCCGGTAATCCGATAACAGGCAATTGTCGAAAATTCATTCCATAAAGTATGGAATAATCAGATAGCAAAAGTGATTTAGGTCTTGTCTAGAGTGGGATGAAAAAAGATGTAATCTTTGCAGGTTATACGTACTTAAAGAACTAAAATAGCCTGTGTATCGTGGTTTAGCCCTGACGCAGGGACAAGAAGCCGCAAAACCCGCAGGGCGCTTTCATCGCTACCTTTCGGCCTTGGCCTCTGTGCCGGGCATATTCGCCCGGTCCTCTGCCCCGCGAGAGCCCGCGCGCTCGCGCCGTCGTCCGGACGGATCAAGGCTTTAGCCATTCGGTTTAACAGAAGATGCAATTGCAGCGGAACATCGAAACAGCCATCTCACAAGAGAGTGCTTGAGGTCTGCGATCATGGCTTCTTCGCGCCGGTCAAGGCTTCGCGGGAGGCCGTTATTCCATGAATCTCACAGCAACCCTTCAGTTTCCATCTTCCGTTGCTTCGTGCGACGAAGTCCCGAGTATCACGCGAAGGCGCGAAGCCGTGAAGTCTCGATGAGAGAAGAACAATTTTGGCAGAAACAAATTCCAACCCATAATTAGTCCACTACCCGTACCTGATGGCTTAAACAAATGAGATTAGACTGTTGTTTCCAGATGTGTCATGGGTCCACTGTATCCTAGTTCTCGTGCTTTGGCATAGGCTGCTTCTGCATCGGAATTGCGGTGCAGCATCCTAAGAGCATTGCCTTTGTTGTTCCAGGGCCATGCAAATTTAGGATCGAGCTTGATGGCTTCATCATAAGCCTTTACAGCCTCGTCGTACTTGCACATGTTTTTGAGAGCATTCCCTTTGTTGTACCAGGTCAAAGCATAATTGGGATTTAGCCGGATGGCTTCGTCATAAGCCTTGATAGCATCAGCAAAGTCGCCATGGTTGTGGAGAGCAACGCCGTTGTTGATCCATGCATTGGCATATTTTGGGTCGAGCTTAATAGCTTCATCATAAGCCTTGATGGCTTCATCGTATTTGCCCTGATCGCCGAGAGCATTGCCTTTGTAGTACCAGGCCGTGGCATATTTGGGATCTAGCATAATGGCCTCGTCAAAAGCTTGGATGGCATCAGCATAGCTACCCTGGTCATAGAGAGCTACTCCTTTATTGAACCAATATTCTGCGGTATTCTGACTTTGTGCAGATTTCATCAATCTCATAAGACCAAGGAAGTGCTTAACGAAGATATGTTTGTTGGCCTCTACCATCCTACTCCAATCTCCCATGCCAGGTAGTAAGTTATCCATAAACTTCTACACACCATGAGGTGTGGGTGTTATTACCGGTAGTAAATCGATAGCATCGCGCACCCAGGAGCAAAGTTATCTAAATGAAAGACAAAACCACTCTGGCCGTCGGGGGAGTTCTACTCCAGACCTGCCCGGGTCTTCCATCCCGGCGGCCACTTTCCGGCATCCATCTTCCCGGTGCTCACCAGGTAGACATTTCGTCCCTATCCGCTATACCCCAGCTCTTTAGCCTCGGTTAAGGCCGCATTCGCTTCTGTTGTCTTGCCTAATGCATCGAGAGCAACACCTTTGTTGTACCAGGCAGCAACATCGTTTGGATCTAGCCTGATTGCCTGATCGTAACATTTGATGGCCTCATCGTATTTGCCCTGGCTAAAGAGAGCAACGCCTTTGTTGCTCCTGGCTGCAGCATCGCTTGGATCTAGCCTGATGGCTTCGTCATAGGCTTTGATAGCCTCATCGTACTTGCCCAGATCATCGAAAGCATTGCCTTCGTTGTACCAGGCCATTGCAAGTTTGGGATCTAACTTGATGGCCTCTTCATAGGCTTTTATAGCCTCGTCGTTCTTGTCCTGCTTACCGAGAGCACTGCCTTTGCCGATCCAGGCATCGGCATCCTTGGGATTGAGCCTGATAGCCTCTTCATAGGCTTTGACGGCTTCATCGTACTCGCCTTGATAATATAGAGCAAGACCTTTGTTGTTCCAGGCTATGGCATTGTTGGGATCGTTGGGAGCTAGCCTGATGGCCTCGTCCAAAGCTTGGATGGCATCAGCATAGTTACCCTGGTCATGGAGAGCAACGCTTTTGTTGAACCAATCTTCTGCTGTCTGCTGACGTTGTGATGATGATGTCCTCGATCTCATAAGTCCGAGGAAGTGATTAACGAAGATATGTTTGTTGGCCTCTACCATCCTACTTAAAGGCCGCCAACGTCTAATCTAACTGCCCTCTGTTGCGGGCCGTCTTCTTGAACATTTTCCTGGTACTCTGGTCATAGGCTAATCACGGGCATTGGCCGCACCATCGGCCCTTTCTGTCAATTATTGCAAAGGCATTTTCTGTTAAGACCAGCCTTTGTGCTTTGTGCCTGCCACTCTTGACTATTACCATCGGATCGCTTACTTTTCTGGCCTCGGCTATGATCCTGTGACCGTGGATCGAGTCGCCAACCTCATAGCCTTTCATCTTCGTAGCAGCGCGGAGACCCCATCCTTTAGGGTGGGGATGAGCGCGTGCTTACCACCTCTTAGGTTTTGACCGCAAAGCATATACATCCAAACTCCTACATATATGATGTGCTTAGGACGATAACATTCAAGCTTAGGTTGTCTAACCAAGATCGTGGAGCTCTCCTCGATACGATGAGAGCTTATACCAATGCGTTCTCTATCTCCACAAAATGGGGATTCGAGAACCGATCTTGGAATAGGGTGGATAACCACAACGCGACCTACAAGATTACCCGTCAAAGCATCCCCGATCTTCCCTCCTCTCTGGTACAAGGAGCAAGAGATTGCGCTTGCGAAGCTCTGAAAGCTATCAAATGTGAGACACTTCCAGAACGAAAGCCTTTCTCGGCAATGAGATACAATCAGAGAGTTATCACCGCGAACCTTGTGCATGGCATTGCCACGATAGCTTCTACAAAAGGCAGAATCAAGGCCACTTTCTTTGTGCCATCGCATTACGTAGACTATCTTAGCTGGATTATCAAATCCTCCACAATTTCTTATGATCGCAGAAACAAAACATTCTATCTGCATGTATCTCTTGAGCATAGCGATCCTGTGAAAGTCACTACGCTTAATGTTCTTGGAATAGATCGTGGGATAGTGAATATTGCAGTCTGCTCGGATAACAGATTTTTCAACTCTAAGAAGATCAAAAATGGGCGCGCTCGTTATGCCTATCTTCAGAAAGAGTTGCAGTCCAAAGGCACCAAATCGGCCAAACGCAAGCTTAAGCGAATGTCCGGTAAGGAAAGACGGTTTGCGGCTGATGTCAACCATTGTATATCTAAGCAGATTGTGAACTCGGAATACACTGTATTTGCTCTTGAAGATCTGAGCAAGATCCGAGTTCAGAAGCGAAGAGGTAAAGAGTTTGAGCGCAAGCTCAACAGCTGGCCTTTCTACCAGCTTGAACAGTTTGTCAGTTACAAGGCCGAAGCTCTTGGGAAGCATGTTCTCCTTGTGGATGCCAGATACACTTCTCAGAAGTGCTCTAACTGTGGGCATACCTACAAAGGAAACCGAGAACGTTCCGCTTTCCGTTGCCGCAAATGTGGTTTTGAACTCCATGCTGACCTTAATGCTTCTCGGAACATTGCTCAGGCGGGTATATCTTGCCTGAGCAGGCTGTCTTGTCAACCAGCCAACTGCGACACAATATCACCGTAGTCGCAAGCCGCGTCCTTTAGGGCGCGGTAGTTGACTCAGTAATCTCCATTTTACCTTCCGTCTCCAGGTCATCCATGATCCGGCATACTAGCTCGTAATCTAGCTGCAGGTCGGTGCTGGCATCGGAGGCGTATGCTTCACCTTTCATTTGGAAATACCCAGCAACTTCTTTTTTGGCGGTATCATAGTCTACATCACGGTATTCAATGACCTTTATTGCAGTCAGCTTTTCCCTAACAGCATCACGGATGAAGTCAGAGGGATTTAGGTAGAGACCAGCCTCTACGAGCTTATTGATCTGGCCAATCTCATTTCGGGTAAGCTTGGCACCAACTACTTTACCTACACTACTCACAACGCCAACATCTGCGCCCATGCTCATTATATTAGTTAAAACTAATTTAAGGAACTTTCGGCCTACAATTTACATGCACTTTGTTCATACAGTTTTCCATATCCGTATACGGAGTTAGCATAATTTTATAAATACGCTTTCGACCTCGTAAGGTCTTTGTGTTGCGCGGCGGATTCTGCGGCATTTTTTCTCTTTCGACGATGCTGGTTAATAGATAACCGGCAATTGTCGAAAATTCATTCCATAAAGTATGGTATGGTCAGATAGCAAAAGTGATTTAGGTCTTGTCTGAAGAGGGATGAATAAAGATGTAATCTTTGCAGGTTATATGTACTTAAAGAGCTAAAATCGCATGTGTATCGCGGTTTAGCCTGACGCAGGGACAGGAAGCCGCAAAACCCGCAGGGCGCTATCATCGCTACCTTTCGGCCTTGGCCTCTGTGCCGGGCATATTCGCCAGGTCCTCTGCCCCGCGAGACACAATCTAATAGAGGATACGCTGGTAGAAATTAATGCAAGTCTTGACGCAGGAGGTCCGGAATGGAAATCACCGGTATCAGAATCGACCGTAGATCTTATGCGCCTGCTCAATAGTCGTGATCTCCAGGATCTTAATCATCTTCTCGTCTTTATTTATCTTGTAAAAAGCGGTGTAGGATCTTGAGATATGCAGGCGATAAATGTCTTTATGGCCTTTTCGGTGAATTAGTTCTTTGTCACCCTGGACAGGGAATGGATCGTCTGCAAGTGTTTTGCATTTTTCGATCACTATCCTCTTGCTTTTTGAGGGCAATGCGCTGATGAACTCCAAAGCTTTCTTCCCGATGACCAGATGGTAGGCTACCACGGGAACTCCACAAATTCGCCTTCTTCCTCAATTCGTTCCATATCTCGGAAAAACCGAGCCTTTTTCCTATCCTCGATCATCTCTTCCAGGAGCTGGGAATAGGTCTGTCCTGCCGTCTTGAGGTCAGATAGCTCAAGCCACACGGCCTCAGTCACAGGAATGCGTTTAATTGCAAGCATGAATAACATTGTAATGATTGTAAGTAGATAGATGTTTCCCCTTAATTTTTTCTGGAGAAAGGATCAGCCCATGGCGCCGGCGGCTTCTTGCCAGGCCATGATCTTCTTGGCACTGATGCCTGTCATCTTCGCCAGGCTGCCGGCCTTTGCCCCTGCCAAATCCGCAGCCGTTTTAATTCCAGCCAGGGCCAGCTTCTCCAGGGTCTTGGGGCCAATTCCCGCCAGGTTCACCAGGCCGTCGCCCTTTGCCAAAGCCGTCGTCTTTATCTTTTTCTTTGCTGTTGCCACGCCCGCTGCTTTCTTGGTCTTCGGTTTCCCTTCCACTTCTGTCTTCGCAGGATCCGTCTTTTCCTGAGCCTTCCTGGCCTGCCACTCCAGGAAGTTGCAGTGCGGGCATCCCAGATCCCAGGGCCTCTTGCCCTTGTTGATGATGCGAATGTGAAACATGCCGTGCATCTCACACTGCTTGTCGGTCACGAGCACTGTACCAAACCTGGGAAGAGGCAGAGTAAATCTGCATTCCGGATAGCCGGAGCAGCCGATGAAACGTGTGCCCCGGTGGCCGCGCCGAATTATGAGATCGGATTTGCACTTCTCACAGGTGCCCACGATCTTGTCGGTGCGCAGGCCATCCTTGAGCGACTGGCCAATGCCGTCCTGATTTGAGGTCAGCTCATCGAAGACTGATGTGAGCATGACCCTGGACTTCTCGATGACCTCGTCTTCCTTGATATTTCGCTCTGAGATTAGGGTCATATCCTTCTCTAAAGTCTGGGTCATCTCCGGCTTGGTAATGGTGGGTGCATATTTTTGCAGCGTATCCACCACAGCATAAGCGGTATTGGTAGGGCGCATAGGATTGCCCTGCACGTAAGCGCGCGCATAGAGTTTGCTGATGATATCATGTCTTGTGGACTTCGTTCCCAGTCCCAGATCATCCATGAGCTTGATGAGCTTGCCCTGACCGAAGCGAGCCGGTGGCTGCGTCTCTTTAGCATCGATGGTGTGACCTAAGACCGCCAGGCGCTCTCCTTCCTTCAGCTTCGGCAAGATATGCTCCTCCGCCTTGCTGTAGGGATAATAGT
>JAPKYC010000003.1 GCA_026394505.1 Methanothrix sp. | reverse complement strand
TTCTTATGCTTGCCGTGGTAGGTTCTGTGCCCTCTTTTTTCCTTCGTCTTTGGTCTAACCATGGTTCTACCTCATCCTCTTGATAAGATCCGCCAAATCCGTGCGAAAGCCCAGATCTCCGCCCTGTTGCGCGGTCTTCTTAATGGTCTTTAAACCCTTGCGGGCCGGATGGAGCCGGAATATGGGCTTGATTTCCAGATCCTTCAGGCTTGTTGCCCCGGAGGTGACGGCACTGGCCAATTCCTGGAAGGAGCTATAGGAGGTGTTCTCTTTCAAGAACTGCTCTGTCAGCCGCCTGTTGGCACTCAGTCGTCCCCGCTTCTCCAGGAGCAAGGCCAGCGTGTCATCGTCTATCTTGCCCCAGGCCACATAATCCTTTACCTTCTGGATCATGCCCCGATAATGTTCATCCTCTGGGACGACAATGCAATGGTTGACCCTGTGCATGTGCAGCATCCCTAAAGTGGATTTGATCCCTGGCCGAAGGTTCAACTCGCCTCTCAATCTCACTATGGCAAACATCTTCAAGCCCTCACAGTTACAGTATTGATGAGCGCATTGTAGGTGGCCTTGGCGAAATTGATAGTCGTCCTGGTCGAACCTGCCGTTCTGGTCCACACATCCTTGATGCCGGCCATGTCCATGACCTTCTTGGATGTTTCGCCGGCAGCGATGCCTAGCCCTCGAGGCGCCGGGATGAGCACTACTCGCACGCTTCCTGACTCGCCTACTACCTGATAAGGCACAGTGTGCGCCTGGCCGCAGCCGCATTCCCAACTGCCGCAGCCCCGCTTCACCTTCATGATATTCCGTTTGGCACTATCGATGCCCTTCTTGATGGCCTTGCCCACCTGGACATCCTTTCCTTCGCCAAGTCCAATGTAGCCGTCTCTGTTGCCCACAATTACCGTGGTTCTGAATTTGACTCTCCTTCCGGAGTCCGTCATCCTCTGAACCATGTTGATATCCAGAACTTCATCCTCAAGTCCCGGTATCAGCACATCTATCAGGCCGGCCTCCTTAATGGGCAGACCTGAGGCAAGTGCCTCATCGAAGGTGGTTACTTGGCCCTCAAAGACGAGCTTGCCCAGCCTTGTCCTGGGGACCCACTCTTCCTGGTAAAAATCACGCTTCTTTTTCCGATCCATAAGTTCACCCCAGTATCTTCTCTCGAACCTGCTCGAATTGGGCCACGATATCTGCTCCCGTGTGTTCCTTTATGTGCTCGCCACAAATCCTCTTCTCATCGGGGAATATCTCCGGGCCATGAGGCACATTTATACCTGCATCTACGATGCCTTTAATGGCAGCATAGATCCGGTTGCCTTTAGTGGAGGCATGCAGACCAATATCTGCGATACCCTCATCAATGCCCAGGGCCAGCATCTTCTTGCCGAAGAGAAGGCCGGTAAGATAGGCAGCAGGCAGATTGCTCTTGCTAAAGGTATATCCATAGTTCTGCAGCTCCCGGGAATTAACCGTCAGGAGGGTTTTATCGCCTTTCTGCTCCGACATCACCAATTGCAGCGATGTATTGGCATTGCTCTTCCTGACAACAACACGGGGTTTCTTCGATAGTATTAGCTTGTATCTAACGTGATAGTTGGTCTTGCCCTCTCTTCTTCTTCGGAAGGGGACTCTGTATCTAGGTCCTGTAGCCAAGTTATTCACCCCGGGAAAGGCCCTTAGCCTTGATGAAAGAGTTCATGTGCGCCAAGCTTCTGTACTCGCCGCCCTTGGATTTGCGATAAAGCAAGCGGTAGGCATGGCGATCTATCTGGCCGCCTTCACGAAGCTCCCGAAGCTTCTTTCGCAGAGCCCGGATCTTGGTCATCCACTGCTCTTTTCTCGGGGATCGGGCACCTTTGGCGCCTCTTCTATGTCCCGGTCCTTTGCAGTGACCATAGGCGCGCTTTGCCGCTCTGGCCCTAATTCTGCCCCGGCTGTTGCCCTTTTTTGGCAAGGCCCTGATATTTCCGGCCTCAACCTGGGAGCGAATGTCCTCTCGGGTAATGGCGTCGGAAAGCTCGCCTGCCACCTCTGGATCGGGATTGATCCAGACCCGGCTCTCGCCGATTTTAAGCTCGGCTGCGGCCAGGCGCCGCTGCGTTGTTAAGCCCGGCATTTCTAGGCACCTCCCTTGGGATTGAGCACCTTAAGGCCGAATTCCGCCGCTTTCGCCTGTATATCCAGGCGCTTCTTCAT
>JAPKYC010000019.1 GCA_026394505.1 Methanothrix sp. | reverse complement strand
TCCGCCAGCGCGGCATCGGCCGGCCTGGTCTCCACCGACCTGGCCCGCAGCTCCTTCTCACTTTGCAAGGCCGCATCATGCTCCTCTTTCAAGCGCTTGGCATCGGCCTGCAGCTCCTCGACCTCGCGGGTCATATCCTCTTTGCTTCTGGCTACCAGATCATTTTCCGAGAACATATCATGCCTCCAGCATCTTCAGGAATATTTGATGAACCCTTGTGTCTTTTGTCAGTTCAGGATGAAAGGCTAAAGCCAGCAGATTCTTCTGGCGCGCCGCCACCACCGCTTCGCCCACCCGAGCCAGAACCTCTACTTCCCTGCCTACCGCGCAGATGGCCGGGGCGCGGATGAAGACGGCCATGTAAGGCTTGTCCAGCCCTTTTATTTGTATGTCTGCCTCAAAGGACTCCCTCTGCGGCCCGAAGGCGTTTCGGCTGATCTTGATGTCCATGAGGCCCAAAGGTTTAACGCGACCCTCGCCCTCGATCTCCCGGGAGATGAGCACCAGGCCGGCACAGGTGGCCAGGATGGGCTTGCCCCGGCGCGCCGCGGCCTTCAGCTCCTCAGTGAGGCCGCTGCTTTCCAACTGGCGGCAGATGGCCGTGCTCTCTCCGCCCGGCAGCACCAGAGCCTGGCACTCTTCTATCTGGCCGCTCTTTCTGACCTCCACCACCTGGACTTTTCCCTGCCCCGCCCTCTCCAGGGCCAGGACATGCTCGGATACGTCCCCTTGCAGGGCTAATACTCCAATCCTGGCCACTTACCAGCCCCTATTCTGCAAAGCTTCCGCTTCGGGAATGGTAGAAGCATCCAGCCCTTTCATGGCCGCGCCCAGACCCTTGGATACCCTGGCCAAAAGCGCAGCATCATCATAATGATGTACTGCCTCGACAATTGCCTGAGCCATGGTCGCCGGGTTCTCGGACTTGAATATGCCCGATCCCACGAAGACGCCATCCGCCCCCAGTTGCATCATCAACGCGGCATCAGCCGGCGTGGCCACTCCGCCCGCGGCAAAGTTGACCACAGGCAGGCGCTGCATGCTGGCGCACTCTCTGACCAGATCCAGGTCCGCCTCAATCTCCCGTGCCACCTTCAAAAGTTGCAGATCGTCCATGCCCTTCAGGCTCCTGATCTGGCCATGGATCATCCTCATGTGCAAAACTGCCTGGCTCACGTCTCCCGTTCCCGCTTCGCCCTTGGTCCTGATCATGGCCGCGCCTTCCTTGATGCGCCGGCAGGCTTCTCCCAGGTTTCGAGCGCCGCAGACGAAGGGAATGGTGAACTTTGTCTTTTCAATATGAAATTCATCTGCGGGTGTAAGCACCTCGGACTCGTCCACCATATCCACACCCAGTGCTTCTAAAATCTGGGCCTCCACAAAGTGGCCGATCCTGGTCTTGGCCATGACGGGAATGGTCACTGCCTCGATGATCGCCTCGATGATTTCAGGGTGGGCCATCCTGGCCACACCGCCCATCTTTCTGATGTCAGCAGGCACGGCATGCAGGGCCATTACGGCTACGGCACCCGCCTCTTCCGCTAAAACGGCCTGTTCTGGGGTTGTGACGTCCATGATGACGCCGCCCTTCTGCATCTTTGCGAAACCGCGCTTGAGCAGTTCCGTACCAAATCGAAGATTTTCAAGCTCCATGAATTGCCCCAAACGTTCTTAAGTGCAATGTAGTGAGAATAAATAAACTTTTGGGCAGGCGGCCTGCCCTTTGCCACTTACGGCATATAGTTTTCGTAAAGGTAGATGTCTTTATCACCACTGCGATCATCGGTCCAGACGATTCGTCCCGTCTTTATGCGCGGCTGGGTCTGGTTTCCTGCATCTGTGCAGATAGCCTTCTCTTTTTGCACATTACGATCGTAGACATAGATATCCCAATTGCCATTTCGATTGTCCTGCCAGACAACCACGTCGTTTTCGACATCCGGATTTGTCTCATCCGACAAATCCTTAGTTATCTGTATCTCCTTGCTGGTGTTCAGGTCGTAGGCATAGATATCCCAATTGCCGTTCCGGTTATCCTGCCAGACCACAGTATGTCCGTCCGTAGCGGCATTGATCTGATCGTTGGCATCGCTTGCCAGTGCCACGGGACTCTTCCCCTGCTTCCACATCCAGATATCCGAGCTGCCCATCTTATTGTCCTGATAGACCACATAGTCTCCTCCCGCCCGCGGATTTATGCCACTGGGCGGATAGTCGGGGGTGGCTTCCTTCTCGTAAAGCGGTCTCATGTAGACCATCCAGCCGAAGTAATTCTTTCTCAGGTATGCCAGATTATCTGCACTGAGGGAAATCGGTGTGGCATTCTCCAGACCGTATACCAGCTCTGTGGAATTGACAATGGATATGTCAAAGGTCCGGATGGACCAGTAATCCTCGATTTTATACTGGTTCAGAGGATTACGGGAGATCCAGGCGATGATGCTTCCTTCGATATCAGGATACATATCCTCATACGG
>JAPKYC010000075.1 GCA_026394505.1 Methanothrix sp. | reverse complement strand
TGCGCCCCAGACGCGCATGGCGCTCTTGCGGTAGGGCTTGCTGTCGAAGCTTGATCTGACCATGTAAACGGTGCACTTCAGGCCGAAGAGGCAGGTGGCCAAAGAGAGCGCCGAGCCCCACTGCCCGGCGCCCGTCTCCGTAGCCAGTCTTTCAATGCCCTCTAACATATTGTAGTAGGCCTGAGGGACGGCAGTATTGGGCTTGTGGCTGCCGGCCGGGCTTACGCCCTCATATTTGTAGTAGATCTTGGCAGGGGTCTGCAGTATCTTCTCCAGGGCGGCAGCGCGATAAAGAGGCGTAGGCCTCCAGAGCCGGTAGATGTCGCGTACCTTCTCCGGTATGTCTATCCAGCGATCGGTGCTCATCTCCTGGCGGATGAGCTCTTTAGGAAAGATAATCTCCATATCCGCGGCAGAGAGGGGCTTGAGCGTCCCGGGATGCAGAGGCGGGTCCAGGGGCGTGGGCATATCTGCGGCTACGTTGTACCACTTCTTGGGGATATCTTCCTCGTCGAGCAAGTACTTGATCTTCATCTGGGACACTCCATCAATGTAATCTTGTGTACATCGTTGGTATTCTCGGATTTATTTAAAGGCTTTTGCCCAAGATTTATTTATCATGGATGAGATGGCCCTTGTCATGAGTGGCCAAACCCTGTCTGAGAAGATATTTTCTAAAGCCTGCAAAAAAGAGGTACGTGCGGGCGAGTTCGTCATGGCGGACATAGACGGCGCCATGATCCACGACATCACCGGCCCGCTGGCGGTCAAAGGATTTTATGAGATCGCGGGCAGGGATGCCAGGGTCTGGGACCCTGCCAGGATCGTCCTGCTCTTCGATCATCAGGTTCCCGCAGACAGCCTGAAGGCGGCGGAGAATCACATCATGCTGCGCAAATTCGCGCAGGAGCAGGGCATCTTAAACTACGACATATTCTGTGGCGTATGCCATCAGGTCATGCCGGAGAAGGGGCATGTGCTGCCTGGAAGCATCATCCTGGGCACGGACTCGCATACCTGCACCTACGGAGCCCTGGGAGCCTTCGCTACCGGCGTCGGATCTACGGACATGGCAGCCGTCTTTGCCACGGGCAAGCTCTGGTTCATGGTGCCCAAAACCCTGCAGCTCATGATAGAAGGAAGGCTGCCCTCCCGTGTCACCTCCAAGGACGCAGTGTTGAAGATCATTGGCGATATCGGGGCGGATGGAGCCAACTACCTGGCCTGCGAATTTTTAGGCGAGGCCGCGAGGCGGATGAGCATCCCGGAGAGGATGACGGTATCCAACATGGCCATTGAGATGGGGGCCAAGGCCGGCATCTTCGAGACGGATGAGACCACCAGAAGGTACCTTGGGGCTAGGGTGAAAGACAGGGCGGCCATTAGAGAGGGAATCGTGCGGGGTGACGAGGATGCCTCCTTCACCAGGAGGAGCTGGAATGTCAGCGATCTGGAGCCGCAGATTGCATTGCCCCACAACGTGGACAATGTTTTGCCGATTAGCGAGGTGCCAAAGACGAAGCTCGATCAGGTGTTCCTGGGCTCGTGCACCAACGGCCGCTTCGAGGACCTCCTGCAGGCCTCGCAGATGATGAAGGGCGAGCCTGTGGCTAAGGGCGTGCGCATGATCGTCGTGCCCGCCAGCCGGGAGGAGTACATGAAATGCCTGAAAGCGGGGCTGGTGGAGAAGTTCATGGAGGCGGGGGCCTTGGTGGAGTCGGCCTGCTGCGGCCCGTGCATGGGCGGAAGCTTCGGCCTGCTGGGAGCGGGCGAGCGCTGTCTCTCCACCTCGAACCGCAATTTCGTGGGCCGGCAGGGCAGCCCCCAGGCTTTTGTCTACCTTTGCTCGCCTGCCACGGCGGGAGCGAGCGCCATCACCGGGTACATTACCGACCCCAGGGAGATTTAAGGTCGGGCTGCATGCCAAAACACTGGAAAAAGCGCTCTGTGCGTTCTCTGTGAGCTTTGTGCCTTTGTGGTGATAGTAACTGCAGAGGCACTAAACAAGGGGCTTACTACTATCAACCACAAAGAGCACAAAGGACGCACAAAGACTAACTGCAAAATATTTTTAGGATACGAAAAGGATGAAGATTGCACTAAAGCTCGCCTACCTGGGCGACAATTACTACGTCTTTCAGCGACAGCCAGACCTGGTTACGATCGATTCCGAGGTTCGCAAAGCTCTGGCACAAATTGGCGTCATTCACGGCGACTTCTGCTACGCGGGAAGGACGGACCGGGGCGTCTCAGCTCTTGGCCAGGTGATCGACTTTTGGATCGATGAGGACAAGGCCAAATTGACCCGTCCCCGTTGCGTGAACGGCCGGCTGCCCCGCGACATCTGGACCTGGGCCTGGGCCGTAGCGCCCATAGGTTTTAGTGCTCGCTGGAATGCCCAGTGGCGGGAGTATCGCTATCTTTTATGGCATCCGGGCCTCGATCTGGAGAGGATGCGCAGCGCGGCAGAGCAGCTCTTGGGCGAGCACGACTTTAGAAACTTCTCTTCGGCCAAGGTGGATACGGTGAAGACGGTGCAAAAAATGGAGATTTCCGAAGAGCGCGGCCTCTTCGTCTTCGACATTCGAGCCAACGGCTTTCTCTGGAACATGGTGCGAAAGATGGTGGGCGCTCTGGAGAAGGTGGGGGCGGGCCAAAAAGACATGAGCTGGTTCTCCGACCTGCTACGGCCCGAGCTGAACCACGGCGCACCCACCGTCCCGGCGGAGGGGCTGATCCTCATGGATGTGGGCTACCAGGGGCTGGACTGGCAGGTGGACGAGTACTCGCGCCGCAGGGCGGCGACGGCCCTGGGGACGACGGTGCAGGAGAGGATGGAGAGGGCGAGCGTGGCCAGGGAGATGGGGTGGGCTATGGAACGGTAGATAATATTCAATCATAATCTGCTCTGCAGGTGGACGAGCGCTCACATGCGCGGGCGGACGCGGGCCCGGCTGGCGGGAAGAGCGAGCCCGCATGATGGCCATTCCCACCGGAGACTCTTTCGGCTCGAAGTTTTGATCTACATGGCAGTCATAATTGCATTTCAGATGCACCTTAATGATCTCTTGAAATCAAAGAGGCGGTGGCCCTTTGAGGGATGATCGAGCTTGGCTTTTGGATATTCTGGAAGTTCTCTCGAATATCGAAAAATATGCCACAAGAGGTGAAAGGGCATTTTCCGAAGCTGATCTCATCCAGGTATGGATCATCTACTATGTTCAGGTTGCAGGAGAAGCAGCAAATCAATTGTCGGATTCCATAAAAAACCAATGCCCAGATATTCCCTGGAAAGGCATTATAGGCATGCGAAATGTATTAGTGCATCAATATTTTGGATTGGATCTTGATGAGATCAGTATGGATTCTTGAGAGATGCATTGTCAAGCTATAGATCGCCATAAGCCTTGATTTGAGCTTTCGTGCCATTTGCAACCACAATCGCTATCAGCTAATATTAACCGCAAATCGCCATCGTTTCCAAAATCCTGCCCCCTTTCACGAGCGCTTGTATGACAAGCCAGCCCGTTCCTCTCTTCGGCAGCGAATGGATTGCAGCATGCTTTCCATCTTCTGCCAGTGACCGCCCTCCCAGTAGAGCTTCCTGCAATCCCGGCACTGCCACCTCTTCATCCCGGAGATTTCGATCTCATAGAGAATCCCGTTGCACAGCGTGCATCTTTGGGGATCAAGCCGCAGAGGAACGCCCGCTTCGGTCATCTCCTGGAGCTGATCGGAAATTTTGCAGGATCGAATGAGCAGGCACTGCACACCAGCGCCCGGGCAGGCCTGAAAAAGCCCCTTGTCCCTGGTGATGATAATCCGGCACTCTTCCTTTGCCTGGAGCAGCAGCTCGTCGTCGCTCTCACCCCACGGGCGAGCCACATCCTGCCCCAGGAGCCGCAGCCATCTTCCCAGGCGCATGAGCATCAGATCCACCAAAAAGCGCTGCACCGTCTCCTCCAGGCATCCGCAACTATTTATCGATTGATCTCGGACACTCCTCTCATGAAGAAGGCGATGAGCAATGTGGACGTCGCCGCCATGGCTGCGGAGCTATCCGACAGAATCCTGGGCGGCTTTATGGGCAAGGCCTACCAGCAGTCCTCGGATAAGATCTGGCTCTCGGTCCAATCCCCAGCCGAAGGCAGGCTGGATCTGCTCCTCGTGGCCGGCAAGAGGGTCAAT
>JAPKYC010000183.1 GCA_026394505.1 Methanothrix sp. | reverse complement strand
CCGAAGGTAGGTGGGGGTATAGATGAATTCATTGGCGCCGACAAGAAGCCAGAATCTTGCCGATATTGTAGAAAGAATCCTTGACAAGGGCCTGGTGATCAATGCGGATATAGCCGTATCTTTGGCAGGCACGGAGCTTTTAGGCATCAAGATTCGGGCAGTTTTGGCCTCTTTTGAGACCGCGGCCAAGTACGGCCTGGAGATGCCCGCGGGCACCAATCTGAATGCACCAGTGTGGAAAGATGCTCTCAAACCCAAGGCCTGCTGCCCGGAATGCGGAAACAGAAGAGATGAAGATCAGCTGATTCGAGAGGGCTGTCACATCTGCGGTTGGTCCAGCCCAGCACCCCTGCCCATCATCCGGGGGAGCCTCGGAAAATACGATTGATCTTGGGAGAGATATCAATGGTTGAGGACTCAAAAGATAAGGATGTAGAGAAGATAGCGCGCCTGGAAAAGAGGATCGAAGAACTGGAAAAGGGGTCCCATAAGCAAAGTGAGGATATTCAGGTGGGGGGCATAGTGCAAAACGTGGTGAGCCAGTTCATCCCCGGTCTGGGGGGCATAATCAAGTCCCTGGAAGAGTCCTCACCCGAATTCAGGCAAAGGATTGCCGACACGGACGCGGAGATAAAACACAGGATCGATGTAGGCTGGTCCAGCAAACCTGTCGTCGATTATCATGTTTCTACCAGGCCGCTAGGCCATGGAGCGAGAAGGGCGGCCCCCCGAACGGAAAGCGTTGAGATGCCGAAGTCCGCACCTCACAGGCAGCCGATAGTGGATGTCATGGAAGGAAAGGACGGAATCACCATCATTGCCGAACTGCCCGGTGTCTCCGAGGAGGACTTGTTGATGAATCTGGAGGGAGAAACTCTTGAGATAACTGCCGGCCAGTTCAGCAAGAAAATAGCAATGCCGCGGCCGGCAAAATCCATCATTGAGAAGAGCTTCAAGAACGGCATACTTCATCTCAAGCTAGACTAGGGTCCGAAATGGCGATCAACCTGGATGAAGGAAACCTGAAAGAGGGCCTTTTGGGCCTGGTGGTGGCATTGGTGGAGATCATCCAGGAGCTTTTGGAACGACAGGCTTTGAGGAGAATGGAGAGCGGAAGTCTGAGCGACTGCGAGATAGAGCGGCTGGGCCAGGCTCTCTCAGAATTAACCGAGGCCCTTGATAAGATAAAGTCCGATAACAACATCATAGATGCCGTGCAATCGGTTCGCAGTGATCTGGATCTAGCCGCGGAAGACCTGATAGACAAGTTCCTGAACCCAGCGAGCTGGAGAGCAGAAAGCCAAAAAGAGGAGTCCTGAGATATGGTCGGCAGAGACAAATACCATTACGCGGGAAATGGGCGGCATACCCAGCACGTTTATACCAGGCTTCTGCGGCAAGGGCTTTTGCGAGCTGCCAGAAGAGCGAAGGATATGGGGATGGCCGAGTCTGAGCTACATGGGCCACGAATGGTGGACGTGATGGAAGGAAAGGACGGCATCACGATCATTGCCGAGCTTTTCGGAGTCTACGTGGAGGATTTGAAGATGGATCTGGAGGGAGATTCTCTAAAGATAACTGCCGGCCAGTTCAGCAAAAATGTAGCTCTACCGCGGCCGGCAAAATCCATCATCATGAAAAGCTTCAAGAACGGCATACTGGAGCTCAAGTTAGACTAGGATCAGGATGGCGATCAAGGAGATCTGAATGGTGGAGTCCCAAAATATGGTCAAAGAGGCCAGGTACCTTTACTCGGTCGCCAGGACCGGACACATGGCCCGGTTGGGCAGCATCGGCATCCAGGAGAATAACGTCTACACAGTACCCTACAAAGATATCGCTGCGATAGTTCATGCCTGCGAGGCAAAGCCCTACCAGACGGAGGACAAAAAACTGGCTGAGGAGTGGGTCCTGGAGCATAGCTATGTGATAGACCAGGCCACGAAGATGTTCGGAACCGTGCTTCCCTTCTCTTTCGATGTTATCATCAAGGGAGATGATGATGTGGTCAAAGACTGGCTTTGCCGGGACTACGAACATCTCGCCGGCGAGCTGCTGCGCATGCAAGGATCGGCGGAGTATTCAATCCAGGTCTACTGCGATTATGATTATCTGGAAAAAATGGTTTTGGCCAAGAATCAGGAGCTGGGGGATCTCAAGAACAGCATCGAAAAGGAGCCCAAAGGGAAGGCCTACTTGCAGAGGCGCAATCTGGACCTGAAGCTGAAGAGCCTGACCCGCTCTGAGGCGGGCTGGCTGGCAGATCAGTTTTGCTCAGAAATCAAGCCTCTGGTGAAAGAGCTGAAGACCGCCGGCAGAACGTCCTGGACCCCCGAGAAATATAGGGGCAAGAAGCTTCTCGCCTCCTACACCTGCAGGGTTTCAAAAGAGGCTGTGAAAAAGCTGGGCGAGGTCCTTGAGGAGATCAACTGCAAGGAGGGGTTCTTTGTAAGGTTCACCGGCCCCTGGGCTCCCTTCAGCTTTGTGTGTCTCTCGGGGGCGGGATGAATCCGGAAAAGGAGAGTTGTCTGGTCGAGGTTTTGGATCGGCTCCTCAACAAAGGAGCGGTTCTTAATGCCGATCTGATCATCTCTGTGGCCGGCATTCCACTGATAGGCGTGACCCTGAAGGCCATGATTGCCGGCATGGAGACCATGCTGGAGTACGGCATAATGGAAGATTGGGATAAGAGCAGCCGGGAATTGTACGCGAGAGCGGAGACGCATCTTCCTCTTTTTCCGGGCGAGCAGATCCTCTACAAGGCCTTCGGATATCTGCGAGAGGAGGAGGGCCTGATCAAATGCTGGGTGCCCGGCATCTGGAATATCACCAGCCATAGAGTTATTTTATGGATTAAAACTCCAGGCAAGGTCCTCTTTGAAACGCCGCTGGAGAACTTGCGCGTATTGAGAGTGCCGGCATCTCATGAGGTAAGAAAGGAGCTGGAACTGATTTATCCACATGGCAGTGCGCGCATATCCCTTTCGGACAGGAATGAGTTCGAGGAGGCCCTGGCCGGGGCAGCGGAAGCGATGGTGGTAGTTCGTAACCATTTAGTTATTACCAGTGGCTAACGACGTTTCAATCACAGAGACACAGAGTTCACAGAGGACGCTATGATTTCGGAGAGCCCATAGTAACCCAAGTTTTGCCACTGGAAATCGCGAACATCCATTTTTTTTCTTCAATCCCTTCAGTCCAGGCACTTCACCTCAATATCCCCGGCAATTTTGGGGAGCACATTGTGCGAGGCTCCAATGAAGAGCAGGCCCGTCTCGCCCTCCGCTAAAGTGGCATCAATGGCCCTGGCAATGAATAGATCCCGCTCCTCCAGCAACTGATCTTTGACCTGGTTGTATCTTTCTTCCGCCGTCCGCCTCTCCTCATCCGTTTTTGCCTCCAGAAGGGCTTTGATATAGCCGTACTCCTGGCGGAGCAGATCTGCGCTTTCCGTCGCCTCAATCTTGGCGCCCCTGTCCATGAGCTTTTGCACAATCTGGTAGTTCTTGCTGCCTTTGGCTGCCGTCTCGCGCACAATTCGCTCACCAATAGCTCCAGCGCAGGGCAGGCCGTCCTGGTAGATGACAAGCTTCTCCACGTCCAGGCCCAGTTCGTCCACCTCGGCTTCCAGCTCCAGCCAGAAGCTCTCAATCTTCTTCTGGTTTTCCTGCCAGCGCATCCTTCCCAGGGTTGATATGCCGGCTTTTTCCAGGGCCCCGCCAGCCGAGCCCATATCTGTGGGCGAATGCACAATTCTGATTACTATGAGCTTCCTCATATCCTATCCCCGCTCCCAACATCCCGAAACCACATGCGCATCTCGTAAACCCCCTCTTCGCTTCTCTTCTCGGTATCAAATCCCATCTTCTCAAAGAGCCGCACCATGGATTTATTCTCCACCAGTACATCTCCCGAAAATCCGAGCAGGCCCTGCCTTTTCGCCAGGTAAATCAAATAAGAGAGAAGCTCTCTGCCCACGCCCTGTGCCTGGAATTTATCCCTCACCACCAGGGCGACCTCTGCCGTGTGCATGTCTGAGTTGAGCTCATACTGACCGAGGCCAATTATGATCTCCTTTTCGTTTTCCCTAATCGTGGCCAGGATCTCCATCTTCTTGCTGTAGTCCACGGCCACGAAATCCTGCAGCCTCCTATGCGGCATGTCTTTTCGGGCGGAGAAGAAGCGCTTGTACAGGCTCTCCTCGGTTAGATCGTAAAAGAAGTCCTTAAGCAGCGACTCGTCAGTGATCTTGGCAGGCCGCAGGAACAGATTGAGCCCTTTTGCAGTTGTCCTGTAAATCTCCAGCTCCTCGGGATACATGCCCTTCTCTCCCGGAATGAAGACCTGATCTTTGTAGATGAGAGTCCTCTTCCGGGCCGTTTCCATCAGCCAGGGCCGGAATTTGGGATGGGCGACTGCGATGAGATCCATAGCCCTCTCCCGAATGTTCTTGCCGTGCAGATAGGCAATTCCGTACTCAGTTACCACATAGCGAACATCGCCCCGGTTCAGAGTGACTCCTGCACCCTCCTGCAGTACGGGAACAATTCGGGAGACGCTCTCATTTAGGGCCGTGGAGGGCAGGGCTAATATGGTCTTTCCCCCCGGCGCCAGCACTGCCCCGCGCATGAAATCCGCCTGTCCGCCGATGCCGCTGTAAAAGGTGCCGCCCAGCGACTCTGCCGTGGCCTGGCCGGTCAGATCCAATTCCATGGCGCTGTTGATAGCGGTCATGAGCCGATTTCTGGCGATTATGAGGGGATGGTTGGTGTAATCGATCCTTTTGAATTCCACGGCAGGGTTCTCGTCCAGGAAATCGTAGGTCTCCCGGCTACCCATGCAAAAGGAGGTGATGGTCTTGCCGGGATTGTGGGTCTTCTTCTTATTGGTGACCACCCCTTTTTTCATGAGATTGACGATGCCGTCGCTGAGCAATTCAGTGTGAACTCCCAGATCCTTTTTATCCACTAAATTGGGCAGCACGGCATCCGGGATCAGGCCGTAGCCCACCTGAATGGTCGAGCCGTCTTCGATGATGCGTGCCACATATCTTCCAATACTCTGCACAATATCGTTAGGCGCTTTGACGGAATACTCCAGCAGAGGCTCATCATAGGGCAGAAGAAAATCCATGTCTTTTATATTTATAAATCCATCACCATGGGTGCGGGGCATGTTCATATTGACCTGGGCCACGACCAGCTCAGCCATTTCTACTGCTGATTCGACCACATCCACGCTTATTCCCAGGCTCAAATAGCCGTGTTTATCAGGAAGAGAGGTCTGGATCAGAGCCACATCCACGGGTATCAGCTCTGAGCGGAAGAGATCGGGAACAGCAGAGAGGAAGACGGGCGTGTAGTCCGCCGCGCCGCGATTGACGGAATTTCTAGTGCTGTCGCCCACAAAGAAGGAGTCAAGCCGGAAGTTCTCCTGCAGCTTCTCATCGTTGTAAGGCGCCACTCCCAGCGTCCAGACGTGGATCAGCTCGGCATCGAAGAACGCCTTGGGGTGATTTTTTACGTAGTTGACCAGGGCAAAAATCAGATACTGGGGCTCGCCGCAGCCCGTGCCGATGAAGATGCGGTCGCCAGCATGGATATGAGAGAAGATCTCATCTTCTGATGCGAACTTCTCAGGATAAATCTTCCTAAACTCTTCCAGGAGCCTTTTGTCTTTCATCTCATTTTTCCCTCTCCACAGAAAATCCTTTAAGATATCAGCTTGACGCTCTGAAGAGATTTTTTATAGGGGCAAGTGATTGATGAATGAAATGGCAGATATCTTGATTTATGGAGCGGGAGCTATTGGCTCTTTCATGGGATATCTTCTCTCAGATGCTCTTGATTTAGATGGAAGGAAAATCGAAAACGTGGCTCTCCTGGGAAGAAACCGCCATATAAATAGAATAAAAGATCTCGGGCTGCGGATAGATTTACCTGAAGGCAGAGAGATTGTGCAGTTCAAACACTACTTTACAGGCCTTGAAGATCTCAAAGCATCTGATTTTTGTCCGGAGATCGTAATAGTATGCGTTAAGACGTATTCGCTGCCCGCAGTCTGCGATGAATTAAGAAAGTCGGGCCTGCTGCAAGGGAGAATGAAGAACGCCCTCTTCATACTGCTAATGAACGGCATGGGAAATAGAGAAGTCTTTGATGAGCTTGATCTGCCCGATTCTCAAGTATTAGAAGGCATCACCTCCCTGGGAGTCAAGCTCTCAGAAGACGACTTGGCTCAGCTGAAGGGAAAGGGAAAGACCATTTTGGAGGACAAAATCGGCGTGGATAAGAAAAAATTTATGAGGGATAGGTTTTTTGAAAAGGGCTTTGAGATGGAATTTGCCCCGGATTTCAGGGAGCATCAATACAACAAGCTCTTTGTCAACTCCGTGATAAATCCCATAACTGCCTTGACCCGCCGGGAGAACGGGATTGTTTTATCATCTGTACTCAAAAACACTGTGGAGGGCGCGATCAGAGAAACGGTGAACGTTGCAGCAAAGGAAGGCATAATTAGGGATGAAAAGGAGGTTATTGAAGTGGTTTATTCCGTAGCCGAGAAGACATTTAGCAATACTTCCAGCATGCTCCAGGATGTTTCAAAGGGGAGGATGACGGAGATTGATTCCATAAACGGCCACATCATTCGCCTGGCAAAAAAGCATAATATAGAGGTTCCCGTAAACGAGGCATTATACGGACTGGTAAAGTCAGCTACTGGAGTCAACTACCCATGAATAAATTCGTGGGCTTGCGGCTCCGCAAAAAGTCGGGCTGCGATGGGCATGTTGACGGCTACCCTTGCTCTGATATTTAGAGCAGCATTGTAGTCATTCGGGAGAGAGAGTCCACAACTACGACAAACAAAATCATCTTGTGTGGGGCGATTGGAGTACCACAACTCAGAAGATCTGTTTTGAGGATATCGATAGCCAGGGACTACTTGGGCGTATTTACTCATATTTCCTCGTCCTTTCTCTAGAAAATCTCTCTAAAGACCACAAAGCCGATATACCTCCTTATCGTTAGCGCATATCGAAAGGCGAATGAAAATGCTTATAGGAATTGATGTGGGCGGCACCACCACCGATGCCGTTGTCGTGGATGGCAATAAGGTGGTCAAGACCGCATATGTGCCGACAGATCACGATAACCTGTTGAAGTGCATGCTTATGGCAATAGACGAGCTGGTGCAAGGCATCGATACCGGCAAGATCGAGCGAGTGGTCCTGAGCACTACACTGATTACTAATATGATCGCTGAGGGCAAGACCGATCCCGTGGCTTTGGTGCTCATACCGGGACCAGGAACCAATCCCAAGGACTACTCGCTGGGCGAGAGCATCATCTTGGATGGTGCCATCGATTTCCGGGGCAAAGAGATCGATCGGCTCAAAGAGTCCCAGATCAAAGAGGCCGCTTCCCAGATCAGGGCACAGGGCCTCTCCCGCGTGGCCGTGGTAGGAAAATTCTGCCAGAGAAATCATGCTCACGAACTGTTGGTAGGCGAGATATTGGCCGCAGCTCTGCCAGGCAGCAAGATCGAGCTGGGGCACAAAGTTTCCGGCCAGCTAAACTTCCCCCGCCGGGCAGCGACAACCATGCTCACGGCCGCCACCAAAGACCGCTATGAGCATTTTGCCAAAGACGTGGCAAGAGCTCTGAAGGAGCGCAAGATCTCGGCTCCCGTCTATATCCTCAAAGCGGACGGCGGCACCCTTCCCCTGGACAAATCGGTGCAGATGCCTGTAGAGACCATCTTCTCCGGGCCCGCCGCCAGCATCATGGGGGTACTGGCGCTCACAGAGCCGGGCCAGAGCTGTGTGGTCGTGGATATCGGCGGAACCACCACCGATCTGGCGCTCATCCTCTCCGGAAAGCCCCTGCTCTCCGCCAAAGGGGCCCGGGTTGGCTCTCTTCTCACCCACGTGCGGGCCTTTGCCGTCAAGTCGGTACCCATCGGCGGCGACAGTGCCGTTGCCGTTTCCAGCCAGGGCTGCTGCGGCTGCCTGGCCGTCGGACCGCATCGGGACGGACCTCCGCTCTGCCTGGGCGGAAAGGGGCCTACGCCCACCGATGCCCTGCGAGTTTTGGGGCTCTCTCAGATCGGGGACGCCGCCAAGGGGGAGAAGGCCATGCAGATCGTGGCCGAGGGCCTGGGCTGCTCTGCAAAGGAGGCCGCCCAGAAGGTCGTCGATGCCGTGGTGGACAAGATAGTCTTTGAGGTCAATGAGATGTTCCGGGAATGGGAGCAGGAGCCTGCTTATCGCATCTGGGAGATCATGAAAAAAGAGTTGCTTTCCGCCAGAAGCGTTGTGGGAGTAGGCGGAGGCGCTCCCCTCCTCGTGCCGCTGGTGGCCGCTCGCCTGGGCATAGCCGCCATGGTGCCCGAGTATGCGCCCGTTGCCAATGCCATCGGCGCCGCCGTGGCCCGGCCCACCTTAACCCTGAACCTGCACATCGACACGGAGAAAGGTGAGTTTAGCGTGGCTGAAGAGGGCATCACAGGCAAGGTATCGGACAGAAAGATGACTCCGGAGGAGGCAGAGCGGCTGGCCAGGCGGCTTTTAGCGGAGCGGGCTGTCCGCCTGGGCAT
This sequence comes from Methanothrix sp., assembly GCA_026394505.1. Classification (GTDB taxonomy): domain Archaea; phylum Halobacteriota; class Methanosarcinia; order Methanotrichales; family Methanotrichaceae; genus Methanothrix. The sequence goes on along the minus strand of JAPKYC010000183.1, from coordinate 26,867 downwards.
CGGCGAGTATGCAGGCGAAGCCGAGGTTACTTACAGCGAGGTTTTCAATATGATTCGAGGCTGGTCAACCGTGGGAAGGCTGCTGGATGTGCGAATGGAGATTTTAGCAGGCCTTCTGCCTTCCTGGGGGCGGTGCTGAAAATGTCCTCCCAAGGCAAGGCCGGCAAGACGGGCCTCATATTCTTCCCCGCCTTCGACTGGGCCATCTCGCCCACTCACCCGGAGCGAGAGGAGCGGCTGCTCTATACCCGCGACCAGATCTTCGAGGAGGGGCTGATGGACCTTCCTGCCATCGAGGAATACAAGCCCCGTCTGGCCGAGAAAAAGGACGTCGCTCGCGCCCATTTCTGCGTTCCCGATGTGGAGAGCCAGGTTACAGAGGCGCACCTCATCGCCGCCGGCAGCACCCTGACCCTGGCTGACGCCCTGGAGAAGGGCGAGATTCGAAACGGCTTTGCGCTAGTCAGGCCGCCGGGCCATCACAGCATGCGTGTGGTGCACGGCAACCGCGGCTTTTGCAATATAAACAACATGGCCATCATGGTCGAGTACCTGAGGACCAAGTATGGCCACAAGAGGATCGCCGTCATCGATACCGATGTACATCATGGCGACGGAACCCAGGATATATTCTGGCACGATCCGGATGTGCTCTGCCTATCCTTCCACCAGGACGGCCACACCCTCTACCCCGGCTCCGGCTTCGTGAACGAGATGGGCGGACCGCAGGCGCTGGCCCGAACCCTGAACGTCCCCCTGCCGCCCGGCACCACGGACGAGGGCATTCACTATGTTCTGGACAACCTCATATTGCCCGTCCTCGATGATTTCAAGCCCGATCTGATCCTGAACTCGGCCGGCCAGGACAACCACTACACCGATCCGCTCGCCAACATGCGCTTCTCGGCCAACGGCTACGCCCGGCTCAATGAAAAGCTGGCTCCCGATCTGTGCGTCCTGGAGGGAGGCTACGCCGTGGAGACGGCCTTGCCTTACGTGAACACGGGCATCATCCAGGCTATGGCCGGGCTGGATTACTCGCATGTCAAAGAGCCGGACTATGTGCCCGGTCGCTTCGTGCAGACGGCGGAGATGAAGCGGGAGATCGAGCACACGGTAGCCCAGGTGCAGAAGATCTGGGAGCAGAGGGACGAACTGGTAGGAGAGGCGCTGGAAGGCGCGGGCGACTTCTACCGCCGCAAGAGGCGCGTCTTCTACGACACGGACATGATCAACGAGAACCAGGAAGAGGTAGTTCGCCTCTGCCCGGACTGCGCCGGATACATGACCATGTCCACCTCCGCCCAGCGCGGCTACGGCATTTTGAACAGCGCCTTTTGCGTTTCCATTCCACGCAAAGCATGCTCCTCCTGCCGGGATGACGCCAAAGAGGAGTATGCAGAGCATGTGGACGACAAAAGGATAGGTTATGTCTTGATGCAGGACAAGGACAAAGACAGGTTCAAGTTCTACAATAACATGACCAGGACGGAGAGGGGTTACTAAGTCGTAGCGGTGCGGGAAGCATCGGAATGGCTTCTCGCGCCATTGCGATGCCAAATCAAACATCATCTTTTTTCCTGAGAAGGAACGCCATTCCCGGGGTTATCATGCTCGCTGGAAAAGGCGCGTCTAATGTTCTCAAGAAAATATCCACGGTTTCTATATTGGGCAGCATCTTTATGAAAAATTAAAAGGTACTTCCGACGATATCAAGCAAGAGATGAAAGAGCCCTTGGGTCGGTACTGGGATATCAATGAGGATTGGATAACTGGTAAAAGGTATTTATCCTTGGAGGAGTGAGTTGAAATTACAGCAAACGCAGTATTAACAATGCTTTGAGGAGATGAAAACCCTTGTTTAATACCAAAAGGAAGAATGAAAAAGGGGAAGTTGAAGTAGCGATTTGCCCGCTGTGCAAATTACGGGTAGAATTTATAGGCGCTCCAATGATAAGGTGTTATTCCACGGGAGAAACGTATGAGCCAGAGCAAATTACGTGGGTTCTGGAATCAAAGGTTTCGAAAGAAACCGGATACGACGTGGAGAATATTCGAGGAAATGACAAAGAGCAAGATTTCTTGCCTAACGCGCATCCGGCGGAAGATGAGAAGGAGGTATGATAAGAGAACGATGCAACCAGATCGGCAGATAGATCCTCTGGTCTACGAGCAGTACGCTCTGACGGAGGAGGAAGATCAGGATCATGGAGAAGAGCATTATTTGGCTCTTCGCGGTTTCATGTGGATAAATTGAATTTAAGTTCTATTGTCCTAGTAATCACGCAGGTCCGCATGGACATCTTGGCCCTGTGGGAGGATCACTTAATGAAAGCCTCTGCTGCGTTTGCCCAATCGGATTCGGCGGCACAAGTAGGGCAGCCTGGCGAGAAGCAGAATTTACTCTCATTTCCATCACAACCACATGGATCTCTAGAAGGCTCTCCGCAATACTTTTTCTCCTCGTAATGCTGCGCTGCTGCTTGAGGCAAATCTCCTTGCTGGGTTATTGGATTATAATAATGCTCTGAAAAATTGGAGTTGCCTGTTCCATCAGGACTCTGGCCTGGCCCACCTTGTCCTTCAAAATTAAAGCCTTCCCAATTCTTTAACTCCTCAAGAGAAGGGAAATTCTCGGTTGAATAGGCCGAGTCTTCCCTCAGCAAATTATATGCTTCCTCTATAATATATTCATGCGTATTTTCGAAATTGGATGGCCATGTTAATGGAGTGTAATCAAAACTGGATGCTGATGCCCAGGCGGAAACGTAATTGCACGAGGAAAAAAATAATAAACTCATAAAAAGAAAAATTTTGATTTTGCTTTTTTGTTTTTGGCAATTATTATATATCATATCAAATCACCACGTACAATTGCATGCCATAATGTTTTCCCTGTCCTGTCCTCTTTTTTCCATTTTGATACTACTAAAGAACGCGAATTAGCCTGTTTTCCTTGGCCCCGTTCGTATTCTATTTATATCATCCTGACGCTTAGAAATGTCTGGAAAGAATATGGCAGGAGCAAAGAAACCGCTGCGGATTTTAGGGATGGCGGATCTGCATAACCGCATCGAGATGCTGGACCGGGTGAGGGAAATTGACGCCGATTTCATTGCCTTTTGCGGCGACCTGCACAATGCCGGCAACAGGGAGACGGCCCGACATACTGCTTATGCCCTGGCCTGTCTGGGGCCGTTGGTGCTCATCGTTCCCGGAAACATGGACCACAGAGATTTTGTGCCCGATCTATGGGAAGCAGCAGGTTTGCTAATGCTTCATCGCTCCTCCGTTTGCTTTGAAGACGTCGGCTTTCTGGGCATGGGCGGAATGACTGCCAAAAATTCCAGGCGTCTGGGAGATCCTGCTCGCTACTATCATCGAGATGATGAAGTTTATGAGACTCTGACCGCGGCCTATCAGGATATAACAGACGCAAGAATCAAGATAGTAGTTGTGCATCAGCCGCCTTGGGGGGCGCAGGATACTCTTTACAATGGGGAAAGCTCGGGATCGGTCAGCCTGCGCCGCTTTGTGGAAGAGTACCAGCCCGACCTACTGCTCTGCGGTCATATCCACGAGGCGCGGGGAGAGTGTTTCATCGGCTCCACAAGGATCGTCAATGTGGGAGAGCTGCGGCAGGGATTTGCAGCGCTCATCGAAATAGGTGAGGAGATAACCGTAAATTGGATCTAAGAATGGAAGAAATCGATCGCGGGATAAATGCCATGCAGGCCCTGCAAAGGCTCGTCCCGGAGGGCGGGCTGAAAAACCGGGATTTGGTCAGGGAAGAGATGGATGAGCTGATCTCCCCGGAATTCGAGCCCTATTTCTCTGCAAATGCTGCGCTGCACCTGCTAGTCGTTTGCGAGAGATGCGGGCGATGCTGCCTGGAGGAGAAGAGCATTGCCGTATCCATAGATGACTGCCGCAGGATCGCCCGGCACCAGGGCCTCTCCCTGAAGAGGTTTATGATGAACTACACAAGGCCTCATGAGCTGAAGGGCGATCTGGTGGGATCGGCCAGGATGCTCGGCAAGAAAGAGGGCGATCCCTGTCCATTCTTCGATTCCAGCCTGCCCGGCTGCCGCATCTATTCCGTCAAGCCGCAGGTGTGCACTGCCGCCCTTTACCTCTCCAAAATGAATCTGCTCACGTGTGAAGAGCAGCAAAAGGTCGGCAGCTTTCCCATATGCTCAGCCGATGAAAAGCTGAGGGCCAGGATAGCGGATTATGCCTTGCGGCTCGATGAAGATCCTGGGGCCAAGGGCGAGCTTGTGAGGCTCTTTGCGTCCAATAGGCCCGAGGTGGAGCTATTCCGCCTTCTGCTGCGCCTGAAGGGCATGGAGATCTACTTCGGGCGGGAGAGGGCGGCACTGCTGGCGCGACGGTTGGGGCTTAAGAGAATGCCGGAGGACGGGGAGATGAGGGGGGCGGCGTTTCTGTATGCTGCTACAATATATTCATGGAAAATAGACTATTTCTCAAGACCTATCTTGGCCTTGATTTGAGCCACATCATTCTCGATTCGAGATAGTCTATCCTCCAAGCTCGGTTTCAGATCTTTGCGCAAATCCCTGGTCTCCTTAACCATCTCTTTTTTGGACTCATCCATTTTCTCCACCAGCTCGCTTTGCTTTTCAATCATAATGTCCTGTCTTTCTATCACCTGGCCCAACATATCCATTGTTTCATCCTGCTTGTCATGGGTCAGATCGGTTTTGTCGAGCTGCAAATCTTGCTTGCTTATCATCAATTCTTGCTTTGAAAGCATGTGATTGAGTTTGCTATTGACCTCATGAAAACCGGATTTGCTGACCGCAAGTGTCTCTTTGCCGACAGCCAGGTTCTCCAGTGTTACTGCAAGAATCTCCCGGCTTACATCTACACCCTCTTTGGTTACGACTATGCAATTAGCCTTTTCATTAAATGCATTTTCATCTTTACTCATATATGGCCTTAATCCATGCAGAGCGAAAGTATGCATCGTCTCTACACAAGCTTTATTTCCCATCACATAAACCACACGTCCATCATATTATGAGGAATGCTATGCGACTTTCCATGGATTTAGAGCTGCAGGACGTACCAGGCCAGCTGCTCCTGGCACTGCAGCCCTTTCGGGATAATAAGGCCAACATCATCAGCGTGGTTCATCACAGGGATAGAAAGACACCCCGCGGCATGATCCCGGTTCGCTTCGTAGTGGAGATGGACCGGTCCAAGATCGAGACCGTCAACGCCAAGCTCAAGGAGAGCGGCATCTCAGTGGTGCGAGCGGGCGAGGACCGGCTCCTCGAAGCAGTCTCCGTGGTGCTGGTAGGCCATGTGCTGCACAGCGATCTGGGAGATACCGTAAACCGCATCGACTCCACCGGCTTTGCCGAGGTCATGGACGTTTCTCTGACCATGACCGGTGTGGACGAGCCGTCTTCCGCCTATCTCAAGATCCGCGCCACCGGCAAGGCCGAGATCCAGAAGGCATTGGCCATCTTGCGCGAAGTGGGCGCCGAGAAGAAGCTGCTAGTGATTGAGCCGATAGAAGCGGAGGCGGTATGAGTATGAGAGACATCAAGGTTTCCCTGGTGGGCTACGGCATTGTCGGCCACGGCGTGGTCGATGTCTTCAATCGCAAGAAAAAGATGCTCCGGGATATGGGATTGAACCTTAAGCTGGTCAGCGTCACCGATCACACCGGCACCGTGGTCTCGGAGAACGGCGTGGACGCGGAGAAGATTTTGGGTGAGAGGACCCTTGCCAACGTGGCCACCTCCAGCATGAAGGGCAAGGAGGCCATATCCGCCATCGACTCCGACCTGGTGGTCGAGGTCACTCCCACCAACATCGTGCACGGTCAACCCGGACTGGGGCACATGGAGGCAGCCCTCTCCAGCGGCAAGCATGTCGTGACCTCCAACAAAGGGCCGCTGGTGGTCTCCTACAGCCGCCTGAAAAAGCTGGCGGAGGACAACGGCGTGATGATGAAGTTCGAGGCCACTGTGGGCGGCACCATGCCCCTCATCAGCCTGGTGGAGCGCACGCTGGTGGGCAATACCATTCTGGGGATCCGCGGCATATTCAACGGCACCTGCAACTACATCCTCACCCGCATGACCGAGGAGGGCATACCCTACACTCATGCTCTGAGCGAGGCCCAGGATCTGGGGATCGCCGAGGCTGATCCCAGCTACGATGTGGAAGGCGTGGACACTGCGGGAAAGGTGGTCATCCTGGCCAATTCGCTCTTCAACATGAACACCAAGTACAGCGATGTGGATGTGACCGGCATCACCGGCGTCACTCCTGAGGCCCTGGCCCTGGCCAAGAAGCGGGGCTATGCCATCAAGCTCATCGGTAATGTGCCTGCACTCACTGTGCGGCCCACTCTGGTGCCGCTGGGTAGCCCCATAGCGGTGTCGGGAACCCTGAACTCAGCGGCTATCTACACCGATCTATCGGGAACCATAACCGTAACCGGCCTTGGTGCCGGATCCATCGAGACCGCTTCCGCCATTCTGACAGACATCGTCAGCATCTACAGGACAAAACGCATCGATGCCATATTCTAAATGACCAGCTTTCTTGCCTTCGCAAAGCTCTGCCAGAAGGTAGAGGCAATATCCGGCTCCCTGGAGAAGATAGACCTGGTAGCAGCATTCCTGGCGGGACTGGACGAGGCAGAGCTTCCCGTAGCCAGCAGCTTTGTCATGGGCACGCTCTTCCCGCCCAGCCTCGATCTGGTTATCGGCGTGGGGCCCAGCATCCTCTACGAGGCCCTGGCCAAAGCCTGCGGCTGCCCGGCCGAACAGATCTCGGAAATGCTTCGCGTCACCGGTGATCCGGGCCTGGTTGCCGCCGGCATTGTGGAGAAGAGAAGGCCTCTTGGCTTTGCCGCCTTCCTAAAAGCAGAGCCGCTCTCCATCGCAGACGTTTATGAAAGGTTTGTGGCAATAGCTCGCGCTTCCGGCAAGAGAAGTCAGGATGCCAAAGTCAAAAACCTGCAATTTTTATTCAGCCAGGCCGGCTCTTTAGAGGCCAGGTATATCGCCCGCCTGGCCATAGAGGACATGAGGATCGGCATAGGTGAAGGGGGCGTGCGGGATGCCGTTGCCCGGGCCTTTTCCAAAAGTGGGGCAGATGTAGAGAACGTGGAGCGGGCCTATAACCTCACCAACGATATGGGCCTGGTAGCAGTTGCCGCCAGGCGCGGCACTCTGGCGGAGCTATCGGTCATGATCAATCACCCCATCAAGATGATGCTGGCCCAGTTGGGCGAGAGCATTCCAGCCGCGCTGGCTGATATCGGCACCGCCGCCATTGAATGGAAGTATGACGGGGCTCGTGTGCAGATCCATAAAGAAGGGGACAGCATACGCATATTCTCCCGCCGCCTGGAGAATGTGACGGCATCCTTGCCGGAGATCGTCCTGGCCGCCAGGCAGATAACTGCCCAGAGCGCCATACTGGATGGAGAAGCGGTAGCAATCGGCAAAGACGGCCGGCCCATGGCCTTCCAGGAAATCTTGAAACGGTTTCGCAGGAAATACAATGTAGAAAAGCTTGCCGCCCAGATTCCCCTGCGCCTTTTCCTCTTCGATTTGATATATCTGGATGGCAAAAGCGTGACTCACCTGTCCCTAAACGAAAGAAGAGCACTCCTGGAGAAGATTGCATATCCCGCTCTTCTCGCCGATCAGGTCCTGTCCGACAGCGCAAAGGCAGCCGAGGAGATCTACCGTCAGGCTCTGAATGCAGGCCATGAAGGGCTTATTTTAAAGAATCCCACCTCAGTCTACGCTCCGGGAAAGAGGGGCAAGAACTGGCTGAAGATCAAGCCGGTTATGGAGACTTTGGACCTGGTAGTAATAGGCGCAAAATGGGGCGAGGGGCGCAGAGCGAGCTTTTTAGGCTCCTACCGGCTGGGATGCCGGGACACTGCCACCGGCAATCTATTAGATATGGGCTTTGTGGCCACAGGACTCACGGATGAGGCGCTAGCAGAGCTTACTGAGATGTTCCGGGAACTGATTTTGCTGGAGAAGGGCATGGAGGTGGAGATCAAGCCGGCGGTGATCTTCGAGGTGGCCTACGAGGAGATACAAAGGAGTCCCAACTACTCCTCAGGGTATGCGCTGCGTTTTCCCAGGATGGTCGCCGTAAGGGACGACAAATCTCTGGAGGAGGCGGACAGCCTGGAGCGCGTCGTCTCCCTCTACAAAGGACAGAGGGGCAGAGGCGATTCCGCTTGAATATGAATATTGGAGGCTACTACGATGATTACAAAGATGCTAAGTCAGTTGAATGATGAGGATCTGGAAATCCTTCTCTCCCGAGATGTGGGCATAACCGACGTGCTTTCCGTGGTTAATGAGATTGTCATGGAGGTGGGAAGCTAGGGGGATGAGGCGCTCTTCAAGTACACGGAGAAGTTTGAAGGAGCACGCCTCGACGACCTTCAGGTTAGCGAAGAAGAGATCGATGCCGCTTACGATCTGGTGGAGGAGAGGCTCATGGAGGCCTTATCCGATGCGGCAGATAACATCATCCAATTCCATAACCTGCAAAAAGAGCGCGAATTGTGGATGACCGAGATTGCTCCTGGCGTCTCTGTGGGCCAGAAGGTCGTGCCCCTGGACTCGGTGGGCGCCTATGTGCCGGGCGGGAGAGCCTCTTATCCCAGCTCGGCTTTGATGAATATTATTCCCGCCAAAGTGGCCGGTGTTTCCAGGATAGCGGTATGCACTCCCCCTAAATTGGACGGCTCCATAACTCCACTCACCCTTGTGGCTGCCGATATGGCCGGAGCCGATGAGATTTACAAGCTGGGCGGAGCCCAGGCCATCGCGGCTATGGGCCTAGGCACGGAGAGCATAGAGCGGGTGCAAAAGATCGTGGGGCCGGGCAATGTTTACGTCACCGCGGCCAAGATGCTTCTGCGGGGCAGCGTGGAGATCGACTTTCCGGCGGGCCCGAGCGAGGTTCTCATCCTGGCCGATCGGACCGCCGATCCGGGAGTGATCGCCGCAGACATGATCGCCCAGGGGGAGCATGATCCCAAGTCCATCTCCGTCTTGGTTGCTCTGGATGATCTTTTGGCAGGCGCCGTTGCAGAGGAGTTGAGGATTCAGGCCGCTGGCGCGGCGCGAAGCGAGATTGTAGAGCAGAGCCTGGAGCACAGCGCCGTTCTCGTGGCCGGCGACATGGACGAGGCTCTGGACTTTTGCAATGCCTTTGCGCCTGAGCATTTGGAGATCATCACCCATGACCCCATGAACGTCCTGAGGTCAGTACGCAATGCGGGCAGCGTGTTTTTGGGGAAGTTCACGCCGGTAGCGGCAGGCGACTATGCCAGCGGCACCAATCACGTGCTTCCCACATCCGGCTACGCCCGGGTCTTTTCGGGATTGAATGTGGACCACTTCACCAAGAAGATCAGTGTGCAGATGATCACCGATGACGGGCTCCTGGGCTTGGAGGATACTATTACTGCTCTGGCCGAGGCGGAAGGCTTGTTGGCGCATGCGGAATCGGTGAGAAGAAGGCTGGAGCCGAAGGTTTAAAAATCCATTACTTTTAGCACGGATCTGCCATCATGCATTAGTCATTTTTGCTGTTTCTCTGCCCCGCGAGGCCAGAGCGCCCGCTAGTTGCTGCCGTCCATGCGTCATCGGTTAAGACGGAAATCAATAAACATGTGGCAAGAATTGTCCTACTCTCATCGGGATTTCGCGCCTTCGCGTGATACCCTGGATCTCGCGCGAAGCTGCAAAGGACGCGAAGCCATGATCGCCGACCTCAAGCACTATCCTGTGATGATTGTTCTGCTGCAATTGCATCATCCTTAACCGATGATCAATGCACCGCCGTATGGGCCGATCAAGGCTGCAGCCCTGCGGGCCGGGGGTGTGTCGCTGCCTCGCTCTTCTCGCCCCGGTATTTCCTGCGGCGGCCAATGATGGGCCGACGGGGGCTCAGGATCTATCCCGAAAATGCTGCCGCAAGCCGCTTTCTGGGAGAAGCCTGAGGAGGCGGATCTTATATCCGTTAGTGCGTGTAACTTGCAGGATACATCCTCCTTATTTACCTCTACTTAACAAGTCCTAAATTGTTTCTGGCGAACTACCCATTCTGACATACTATGGAACGATTTATCAACAATTGCACAATGCCGGTTTTTCGCTATCAGTGATTTTAGAAAACCCTCTTATAATCCATTGCCCAACATTAGGATTTACGAGGGCGAAAGCATATTTATAAAATTATCATGGGCTGCGATTCTGGCCTGAATTAGCAGTATATTCAAGTGCATGTAACTTGCTAGTTGATGATGGTTGCTTTATCCTATGTGTTGTTATTGATCAACCCATTGTCCACCCAGTGGTATTCATACCAGTGGGATTGTGAGCCTGGCCGAGCTTTACCAGTAATCTTTGGAAGATTCCATCTAGCTATCGTCAATGTATATCGATCTCAGACTATGTTCGTGTGCGTAACCCATAGGTATTAATAGATGTACATCCACAAACAAATCTGACTAGGTTATGATATTCAGGAGCTTTCGTAAAATGCAGCCCTCGACATTATGCTTAATAATTTTCATATGTACTCTTTTTAGTTCTGTATATGTTAACAATCATGTGATAAATCATAGATCTATTATAAATAATTTCGTGAGATGATAATGAATACTAAAAAATGTATATTCATTCTTTTAATATTAGCATTATTGACCACATTATGCATGTCGAATTCGTGTGCACAATGTAGTTCAGGATGTAAATCCACTTCGACTAAGTGGTATGAGACGATTGATAAATGGAACCGCTGGCTATTTGATACATTTGTCCCCATCCTTCCAGGAGTTTGTGGTTTTTTCCGAACAGCTTATGAAACGGGCGAAATCTGGGGAGTATGGGAGACAACTGTTGTGGTCTGCACATCATGCGTTTGGTGTGGTGCTACTGGTGGTTGCTCATGCACGTTTAGCGAAGATACTATTAACTCGTTTTATATCTCCCAAGAGAACAACGTTTATACGGTTGATGGGGCCCCGTTCTGTCCGAATGAAAGTACAAACGACGTTTTAAAAATTCAAAGTTCATCACAAAAAGTTCCAAATAAAACGCCATTGTATCCGAATGCATACGGCCATATAAATAGTTCCTCTATATTAATATTTAATACAACTATTGAAAAGAATATATCTGCTGCCTTATTTTTGCTGGCCTGGGAAAAGGCGGAAAATATTTTGACATTAGAAGTCTATTCGCCGAGCGGCAAGAAGATCGAACCACGATCAACGTTATCCGTATATTATAATAAAAACAAGTCCTTTGAATTATATATCGTAAAAACCCCAGACCAAGGTAACTGGAGTACACGAGTTATTGCTAAAAATTTGAGTGGTGTTGGGGAGAATTACAGCGTATTCTTCAATTCAACTGGTTTTAGAAATCCCCTTGATGAAATAGACCGAAGCAAGGCAAAACTCAATGGAATCGTTTCCAGTTATGGAAACGATCTTGAAAAAGATGGATTAGTTGATTATGTGACAGCAGTTATCGGTATCAATGTACAGGTCCCAGGAATTTACTACGTAAAAGGATTGCTCCACGATGCCAACAATAGCTCTAAAGTTATCGGCAATGGAACGTACTTGAATATAGGTTCGAAAAAGATTTTGCTCAATATTTTCGATTTGAATACATCTGGACCATATTACATTAAAAATCTAGAGCTATATGATAAAGCTGGCAATCTGCTAGACTTGTCAGAAGATGTATATAAACTTAAAAAATATAAAAACATGAACATTCGCACTCCTTTGGCCACACTCACAAATCAGTACAAGGACTACAAAATTGATGCCAACGGCGACGGATTATTTGAATCTCTGAGGATTGATGTAGGCCTTAATGTATCAATTCCGGGAAATTATAGCCTAATGGGCGATTTAGATGATACTAATGATACTAACGTTGCGTGGTCGGTTGATTATAGAACCTTCGATTGTGGATATCATACTATGCACCTGGACTTTAATGATAAAAAGATAGTAGAACAGAAAGCGAATGGACCATATCATCTTACAAACCTTATTCTATATATGGGCTCCCGCACGGAAGGAATGAAATTTGCAGATGCAATTAAAAATGCATATACGACACCACATTACAATTACACAGATTTTGGTGACTAAACTATGTTAGAATAATCGAATAACAAGCACAATACTAAAGGGCAATACTATGGCGGATGGAAGGATGACTTGACGATAGGACGAAACTCAACAACTTTGATATTACTTTTCTCACTCTGCATATCCATAGGAATCGGAGTTGCATCATATGACAGGATGCAGATTTCAGGATCTGGGTCAGGCGAACTTCTCCTGAATTTCTCCATCCATTCTACGGCACCTGTCATATCTGGCCGGTACAGCTATGACCTCATTGATATCCACATCCCGCCCATCTCATCTACGCTTAATGTATCTTTCCCACCGATCACAAGGACACTCTCTGGATACGCTTATGATACAGAAGGCATCTACATACCTAACATGCCTAACAATTTCACGGTTTCTGTAGCGGGGGTCAAGAACCTAAATATAGGCTTGAAAAAGCAACAAGGCAGTTATGAAAACACAAGCAACATATGGAAAAATAAGTATACCAGGATATGGATCAGTTCCAGAGCAGAGGCTAACAATCACGATTTAGCAACGATAGAGTCGTACCTTATTTCTCCTGGCATCTACCAAGCCAAGATCTTCGGTGACGCGGCCAATAACATTACCAAGGTTGATCTGAAAATGACCCTAGTTAAGAAGTTAATCGTGAACGGCAGGTTTAACCTTAGCATCAATACTACGGGCTTTCCTTCAGGTAGCTATTCAATAACTGCAAAGGCATTAAATGGAACATTCAGCCTCGATGAGCTAGAGATAAGAGACCACACAATCACCTAGCTGTTCAGATTTTATCATCAGTCGATTCTCTCAGAAATATGTACAACCCGCAAACCATTCTCCCCTTTTTCGACCACCACGACCGCTATTCAGAATATTATAAATATACTTTCGATACTGCAAATACAGATGGCGCGCGGCGGATTGTGTATTATCTTTTTACTTCCGCTGATAGCGAAAAACCGCAATCGGCTGATTGTAAACCTGAATTTACCAAGACTATGTGAACGGATAGTTAGGCCGAGTAGGATTTAGGCCGATTTGAGAAGTTTGTATAAGGCAGCATGGATAACTTTAAGTTAGCATCCATCTCCAGAAAACTCTAAAATAGCGCGGCGAAATACTCCCTAACACAGATGAGCAACCAGAAAGGGCCTCTCTCTCCAAAGCCCCAGGGCGGCCTCATCTTCGCCCCCTACCCAGGGCACAGTAGAAAGCCAAGGATACTCGCCTCCTGGGAATACTTGGCCGGCACAGGCATCCCACCACTGCGGCTGCGAGAGTGGAAGAAGAGAGAAGGAAAGGGTCCCACTTTCGAAACCATACTTTATGGGCAAACCCAGGCTTCAATATGATTCTTCCAGATGCTCGTTTCGGATAACACTTTGATATGTCATCTCAGCCCCCGTAACGGGTTGGTTATGTTCATACGTCTCACCAACTTCGCAGGGCTCATATCTTTCCCTTAATTCGGAATCGTAGTAGTCTGCAACGACATCGTCCATGCAATCCGTACCGTTTCTATCATCGAGGACCGCATAAGCTAGGAAAGTTAATGCAAGATACCTTTTTGATTCTGTATTGACCCTGTATACCGGATGCTGGTGATCGCTTTCATCTTTTATCAATAAACCAAGCGAAGACAGAATTCTTAGAGATTCTCTAACCGTAGGCGCGCAGTTTTTGGTTAGCATTTCCAAATCGATGGGCCGATATTTAGTGAAGGGATCTGCAATAACTTGCCGTATTACTCGGATATGATTAGAATCCCCAAACAAACCATCATAGGGTGGCCTTGTTTCTTTAGATATTTCACTGGCAGCCATTTCTTAGCGATCTCCCTTTATGTTTGTTATAGACGCTCTTGATGCAGGTAAGATATAAACCTTATTAATAATCGAAATTATTATTTTGGTTCAATATCTCCGAGGATTATCTGCCCCATGGTGTCCTCGAACAACATTATATGCTATTGCCCAATTCGTTGCCCATTTAGATCCTCTTGGCGTCAATTCAATAATTCTTTGTCTCCTAACTATGAGTTCAGGCCCAAGAGAATTCACATATTCATACAGATTGATGCCTTCCAATTCTGGTGTTGGGTGGTTTTTCTTGCTCAATTCCCATTGATATTCGCATACAGATATTTCTTCATCCCCGCCTTGCTTTGCAAGCCACGCTAGGAATGCCGCACCAGCAAGGTGTGGATCAGGAGGATCGAGCCTTGGCCTGGCGCCGCGGGGTAGTGGCATGGATTCAGTAATTGGAGTTATTGACTAAAATGTTTTTGCCATGACGTGTCCCCGTAAGAAGGCGCTCTCATCTCCCCCCTCGCCCTGAGCACATTAGAAAGCCAGGATACTCGCCTCAAGGCCATACTTGGCCGGTACAGGCGTCATCGGGATAACATATTTACGATCAAAAGGCCATTTCCTTTTTATGTGTGCCACCTGCGGCTGTGGAGTGGATCTGGGCAGCACGGAAGATGTCTTTGCCAAGAATTACAGGTGCCAGGACTGCAGTCTGCTCTTCAAGGGCTTTGGCTACAAGCTGCCCTGCCCGCGCTGCAAATCGACGAATACCAAAATTGCCAGGTAATAAAATGTCCGAGCATCTGCTGGAGATGGCCAAAGCAAGGGTCAGGGTAAAAGACGGCAAGATCGAGGTGCTGACCGATCCTCTCATTAGCTGCTGCCCTCTGCGCCGGGATCTGTACAGCATCGAGAAGGAGAGCCGGGAGAGCGTAGAGCGCGTATTGCAAGGCCACATGCAGGAGCCGGGCATGTATGGCCCGCAGCGGGTTTTAGAGCTTCAGGAAAAGCCCGTAAGTTTTGGTGCCTCCGAGATCCTGATGGATGCCATGGGCGAAGGCCTGGTGGACGCTGCCGTGGTCGTATGCGAGGGCGCGGGCACGGTGGTGGCGGCAAGGCCGGATGTGCTGCAGGCAGTGGGGGCGCACATGACCGGGCTGATCCAGACCGAGCCCATTGCCGAGATCCAGGAGGGGTTGGCGAAAAGGGGCTGCCTTCTGCTCGACCGGCAGGCGACAGTCGATCAGATGCGTGGCTACGAAAGGGCAGTGGCAGCGGGATTTCAGAAGATCGCCGTAACCGTTGCAGGAACCAATGCCCACGATGCCGCTGCGCTCAGGGAGGTGGGGGCAAAGCTAAGGACAAGGCCTTTTTTGCTGGCAGTCCACACCACAGGTATCAGCGAGGCGCAGGCCACCGCCTTGTCACAGAGCTGTGATCTGGTCTGGTCCTGCGCCTCAAAGGCGGTGCGGGAGGTTGTGGGAAAGATTGCCCGCCTGCAGATGGGCATCTCCATTCCCGTCTTCGCCCTGACTGATGAGGGCAAGCGCCTGCTTTTGAACCGGGCGCTGCACTTCTCCGGGCCCCTGGCCATGCACCGGGCGGGCCTGCCGCTGGCGCCGGAGGGCAAGCAGCCGGAGCCTCTGGTTTAGCTTTCGGCTGGCAGAAGGGCGTAAATCATGTGGATGGGCATATCAGCCGCTGCTCATCGCTCGGAGCGCCCTCTTTTAACCATTGGATTGGTGTCTCGTTCTCATTAACTGGATTTACCCACATAATCCCCCTGAGATCGCCAACGCTACTTGAAGCCGCACAAAAAAATCTCCTGGCAGTGTCATCGAGAGAGACGATACGGTCATCAGTTGCTCTTGCCGCTTCGATGAGACGCAGATCTTTTTCCATGGCAACAAGAGCCTTTTCCGGTGGATTTGCCCGTTCAATCTTTTGAGCCAATATGAGATCATGATCAACTGCAGGCCGGTCAACTCTTCTCTTGGCATTCATGCTCCTTCGCCAGCGGCGAGCAAAAGGATGAGAGTGTATATCCCATTCAGCACCTATCTCTTTCGTCATTACCAAGCGATGGACGGTCTTGTCTATCATTATTCTCAAAAAGGTCTGACAGAGTTCGCCCCTCCGGCCCCGCTCACCGGTAGACGTGGCAACAGATGCATCAATAACCAGGCTTTTAGACTCCGCAGAACGCATCAGTTCGACTCCAGGCTGGCCTCGGCTGCATGTATGTAACGGGTATCGGCGTCCATTTCGGCAGAAGAGAAATCCTCGGGCCAATCGCCGAAAGCTCCGGCTTTGTCCAAATCAGCGCTGGATACTTCGGTAACGCCGTCAACCGGCCTCCTCTTGAACCAATGAAGTTTAACGTTATCAGAAGAGAGCTTGCCTTCTGCAACAAGAGACTGGACGCCTAAGAGCAATAGGGAGCTGTGGGTCTCCGCCACTACTCGAACGCCCCGGTTAGCTGCGTCCGCTAGAATTTGTGCCATTGCCATCTGAGCCTTCGGATGTAGGTGGATCTCTGGCTGCTCGATGTAAACTAGCTGGCCTGGCTCTGCCGTAAGAAGTGCAACAAGAATCGGCAAGGTCTGGGATACGCCGAATCCAACATCTGCGATGCTCACCATATCCTTTGAGCCATTGATGGACCTCGCGGGGAGACGCCCGACAAGAAGCTCAACCTGAGTATCATCAATAGCTTTGGCTCCTATCTTGCGAGTTAGTCCCAGAAGTTCAAGATTTTTTCCAAGCACCTTAAGACGTACATCTTTTGAAACCTGCCAGTGATATACGATGCTGGCAACATAATCCTCAAATTTGCCTGGAAATTGTGATGTTATGGCTGCGATTTTGTAAGTGCGCTGAGGATTCCCGCGCAGAGCTGATATGTGGAGTATTCCACGCAGAGGCGTCCCGAAGGTGTCGGACATGTATTGCACTAGGAGAGGTGATGCATAGGTTTCATCATCTGCTTTCTTAATTGGAAAATATCCGATATCCAAAAAACACCGAATGCGGTATGTCCTTAATTCAAGCTCATCTTCAATTTTCTTGCCTTGAGTTTTTATGAAGTTATTCCATACATCCACGAGCCAAGGAACTGTTAAAAGGAGGGCTTTATATCCCTGTCCAGGGCGCAAAGTTGTTACAATCTTTTCTCCTGCAAGGTAAGTCATCTCAGTGATCTCAAGGCCTTTTTTTGGCTCTTTTTTAAATGTTTCCATGAGATAGAACGAGCTAGTTAGATCAAACTCAATTTTAAAACTATCAGAGGATTTGCCATTTGATTTAGAGAGAAATTGTTCCGTCGAGGTGAAAAGGACATTTGGACCGGAGATCAAGAGGGCTCCGGGATCGTAACTGGCTTCTAATGTTTGTTTCATCATAAGCAATGGCTGCATTATGCTAGACTTGCCTGAGCTATTGGCTCCAGCCAATATTGTCAGGGGGCGAATTTCAATTGAGCACTCTTCAGCCAGAGACTTGAAGCCCTTTACAGAGATGCGTGTTATTCCTTTTGCCATGAGATCCTCATGGATCTATCATCAACCACACCGATGTAAGCTTTTTCCTCAAAGCTCGCCCTGCAACCCACGCTCCAGCAACGCTAGCGGGAGCGCAGCCAGCTCGTCGACGGGTATCCACCTGGTGGCGCCTGATTGGCTCTGAACTTCGCCTGTGGCATTTCCTGCCAAGCTTTGTGCTTATTCTCTGCCGTCCCCAAAATCCAACCACAGAATCATTGCCAGGCGATGAACCAGTCTTAGGATTCCCTTAGTCTCCCTGGCATATGGCCATCGTCTGCGCCTTGACCTCTCTCATCTTCTCTGTTCCCGCCAGAACCTCCACCAGCTTCAAGGCGAACTCCAGAGCCGTCCCCGGAGCGCGGCTGGTGATGAGGTTGCCGTCAACCACCACTCGATCCTCGCTGAAGTTCGCGCAGGATTGCACCTGGGCCTTTCCGGATGGGCTGACCGTGGCCCGTCGGCCCTGCAGGACGCCGGCCTTGATGAGCACAGAGGGCGCCGCGCATATCGCTGCCACGACCTTTCCCGCCCGGTCCATCTCCCGAGCCATTTTCAAGATGCGCTCATCATTTCCCAGGTTGACAAAGCCCGGTGCTCCGCCGGGCAGGACCAGCCCGTCAAAGTCCCGATAGTCGATTTTTTCCAGGGTGGTGTCAGGCAGCACTTTAATTTTATGAGAGCCAACCACTGGGCCCTCCTTTAATCCCGCCACAACAACATCCACATCGGCCCGTCGCAAAATATCGATGACGTTTACCGCCTCGATCTCCTCAAAGCCCTCTGCCAGGGGCATTAAAATTCTCATAATCAGAAACTCAATGCATGCCTCGGGCAAGCCTCCACGCATCTGGCGCATTTGATGCAGTCCGGCTTGTCCAGTATCTCGTTTACAGGAAGCTGCATAGGACAGACCTTCTGGCACTTGCCGCAGTCGATGCATTTTTCAGCGTCCACTTTGAGCTGGTTCTTCTTGCCTCCCATTGCTCTTTGCAGCGTTCCCATGGGGCAAAAGGAGCACCAGGCCCGCGGGGCTATGATCACGCCAAAGAGAATGGCAATTGATGTGGTAAGAATGCAAAGCGTTACAAAAACCATTCCTATTCTGTCCACTATGCCCTCCGTCTGTATAATGCGAAAGATCATGAATCCCATGAGAGCGACGAAGATGGGGACTCGCAGCCACATGCTCCGAAATAGTGGCGGGATCTTCAACTTTCGGCTCAGGGGGGCCAGCCAAAAATCAACAAAGCTTCCCCGCGGGCAGAGATTTCCGCAAAACCAGCGTCCTCGAAAGGGAGCAATTATCATCAGGCCGGCAAAGACCAGCAAGAGGAAGTAGCCAAGCTTGGGGTAAAATATGCCGCCTATGGATACTATCAGCACAATGATTCCCAGATAAGGGGTAATCTTTAGCATACTACTAGCACCTCAGATCTCCAATGCATTCATCTCAGGTCTCTTGTCATATTTCCAATTTGCATAGAGCACGCAAAGCTATTTAAGCGATTCCTAAAGCTTTTTTACCAATCAGGGTCCAACTGATTCTGTCTGATAGAGAGTAGCGAGGTTCCTTTGGCAAAGCTACATAAAAAAACCTGCAGCAATCTGGGCGATGTACCTGAAGCAGGCGAGATGGATGAGCTCTTGCCTGGACCCGAAGATTACGATCTGATTATCGTCGGAGCCGGGCCCTCCGGGCTTTTTTGCGCCATAAACTCCATGCAGAAGGGCAAAAGGATCCTGATTCTGGAAAAAAAGAACTCCCCTGGGCATAAGCTCCTCATCTCGGGCTCCGGCCACTGCAATATAACTCACGATGGAAATATTCGGAACTTTCTTGATCATTTTGGAGATCATGGCAGATTCCTGCGCCCGGCTCTTCTCGGCTTCACAAATAGCGATCTCATCTCCTTCTTTAAAGAAAATGGACTGGGCATGATACGGGAAAAGGGTGGTAAGATGTTCCCAGAGACTTTACAGGCCAGGGACGTGCTGAATATCTTGATAGAGCAATGCCGGGCATTGGGGGTAGTCATCAAGTGCAACCAGGCTGTCAAGTCCATAACCAGGAAAGAGGATGGATTTTTAGTGGACTGCGAAAATGGCAGCTATGGCAGCAGGCTGCTGGTAATAGCCACGGGAGGGTGCACCTATCCTGCCACCGGCTCGAGCGGAGACGGCTACAGGTTTGCCGGCATTCTCGGCCACCGCATAGTTGAGATTGGGCCGGCTCTAACCCCTCTTCTCATCAAGGATTATCCCTTTTCCGATCTGGCCGGGCTCTCATTCCCGGATATGAAGATCTCGCTCTACCGTCATGCAAAGATCAGAGAGCATCAGGGCGATATTCTGTTTACCCATGAGGGGCTCTCCGGCCCAGGAATTTTAGACCTATCCAGATATATTAGAGCAGAAGACGTTTTGAAGCTCTCTTTTGCGCCCGCCGACAAACGAGATGCACTGGAAAAATGGCTCGTAGACATGGCCCGACAGGATGGAGGAAGGAGCTTATTGTCTGTGCTGTCGGATCTGCCTCGCTTTGTGCCTTCTTCTCTGCCTCTCCCATCCCGGTTGATAAAGAGAATTCTGGAGATCTCGGGGATGGCCTCCGATCTGCAAATGGCTCAATTGACCAGAGAGATGCGAAATCGCTTGATTGATAATCTGACAGCGCTCTCTTTGGTCGTGTCCGATCTTTGCGGCTATAACCAGGCCATGGTTACCAGAGGGGGAGTGGAAACGATGGAGGTCAATCCCAAAACCATGCAGTCTCGGCTGGTTAAAGGACTGTATCTGGTGGGCGAAGTTCTGGATGTGGACGGGGATACAGGAGGCTATAACCTGCAAGCGGCATTTTCTACGGGAATGCTGGCTGCCGGGAGCATCAAGAGCACTTTATTATCATCATAGTAACCGATGCTTACATATCCCCCCACCAAAATAGTCCTGTCCCTGGAACAATCCGAATAAGGTGATGAGATGCATAAGAAAAAGATGCTCATTCTTCTATTCATACTGTCGGCTCTGCTGCTTGCCACGACTGAAGCGCAGTTGAAATCCAATGAAAAGCAGGAGATTCTCGCCGCGCAAAATCGATATCGCGCCGAGGTAAATGTCACTGCCCTAAACTGGTCTGAGAACCTCTCCCATCAGGCCCAGGAGTGCGCCGATTATAATGCCGCAAACTTTCTGCCCCAAGGAAGGCAAAAACACTGTCCCAAGTCCGGTTTCGGGCAAAATATTGCTCTTGCGACAACGAGCCTGCATAGGAATCTCACCCAAATGGTCGATCAATGGGGTGAAGAAAAAAAGAGTTTCATTAATGGAGAGTATCCTTCCGTCAGCGCCACAGGATCGCCCGGTGCCGTCAGCCATTACACGCAAATAATCTGGCAGGAAACGGCAGAGGTGGGATGCGCAAAGGCCAATTCCAGCGGATACGAAATTTTGGTCTGCGACTACAGCCCGCGGGGCAATATAAACGGCACTGCAGTTTATGCTCCGCTGCGGCCTAAAGCCGTCGAGGTTGGCGCGACCAATCAATATAAAATACTGACAAACAACTTTGCTAAAATGCCCAAGCGCAAGATTATCATCAATACGGTATTTAATCGACCTGTCTCCTGCTACTCAACAACCCCGGTTTGAGGAAAGAACGGATATCATTGGCAGCCCTTGTCGCAAGCCACCAGAGCGGCCCTCAGCATCTCTATCTTGACCGGCTTGCTTACGTAGTCATCCATGCCGGCAGCCAAACACATATCACGATCGCCCTTGAGGGCCGAAGCGGTCATAGCGATGATCGATGGGCGCTCCCCATCCGGCCATCTTTGACGTATCGCCTGGGTAGCTTCCAGGCCATCCATTTCCGGCATCTGCACGTCCATTAACACCACATCGTAATGCCGACGCTCTAGGGCCTGCAAAACCTCGATGCCGTTGGCTGCCACATCCGCTCTATATCCCAGCTTATTGAGCATTTTCTGAGTCACCATCTGGTTAACCAAGTTATCTTCTGCCAACAGTATGCTCAAACCTTTATTGAGATCTCCCTGGACATCGACCCTCGATTCATGCCTGCCTATTTCAATAGGCCCGCAGAAGGTCGGTTCCACCATGATTGTGAAGTGAAAAGTAGACCCCTTGCCAACCTCACTCAGAGCCCACATCTTTCCTCCCATTAGCTCCGCTAACCTCTTGCTTATGGCCAGTCCGAGACCGGTGCCCCCATACCGGCGTGCTGTCGATGCATCGACCTGACAAAACGACTGGAATAGGCGTCCCATCTTATCTTCTGGAATGCCGATTCCCGTATCTTTTACTGCAAAATGGATTTCATAGTTGCCGTCTTCTACCGCTCTGCTTGAAACAGAGATGGTGATTTTGCCTTTTTCTGTAAACTTCACCGCGTTATTGAGCAAATTAATCAAGATCTGATTGATCCTGGTGGGATCTCCCAGGATCACCGTTGGAACATAGTCTACGAAGGTGTACTCTGTGTCCAGATCCTTCCTCTTGGCATCCGCGGCCACCATATCCAGAGACACATCAAGGCAGTCATGCAGGTCAAAGGGCTGGCGCTCCAGTTCAATCATCTCCGTTTCGATCTTAGTGAGATCGAGGATGTTGTTGATGATGGTGAGGAGCGTATCTCCACTGCGGCGGATGATTTCAACATACTCCCTCTGACTCTTCGTGAGGTTCTCATCTAGCAGAAAGCCGGTTATGCCTATTACGGCATTCATGGGCGTGCGGATCTCGTGACTCATATTGGCCAGGAATTCGGATTTGGCTCGCGTGGCAAATTCAGCTTTCTCCTTGGCCCTCTGCAGATCCTCCTCAGCACGTTTTCGCTTTGTGATGTCGCGGATGGATTCGATCGCCCCCCAGTAATTTTCGTCAGAGTCATAGAGAGCCGATGCGCTTCCCAGGAGATAGATCTCATTTCCGTTCAGATTGGGGATGTAGGCTTCGGCATCTAGAGTGCCGTCTTCTTGCCTTTTTATAGAATCATACTTTTTTTCAAAATCCGGATCTGATCCACGAACTGCATCAATGAGTATCGGTCTGCGCTCACCATAGAAGGGCAGAGCGTATTCGTAATCTCCTTTTCCCAGGATCTGCTCGGCCTTGACGCCGGTCATCTTTTCCATCGATTGGTTCCAGGATATGACTCTACCTTCTTTGTCGATGACGAGGGTAGCATCAGGAAGGAAGTTTATTATGCTCGCAAGAAGACGTTCGGACTCTTTCAGAGCGCTCTCTGCTTTCTTGCGATCGCTGATGTTTAGAGCTACGTGGACTACTCCCGTGACCATCCCCCTGGCATCCTTGATAGGACTGCTCCGAGATAGCCAGGTCTTGCCGTCAGGGGTGATCAATTCTCCTTCTTGGGATTGGCCAGTCTGCAGGGCTTTGATGGCTGTGCAGCCTTCACAAGGTGTATCGATGCCCTGGATGATCTTAAAGCAGTGTTTTTCCTTGATTTCATCTACGGGGATGCCGAGATGCTCTTTCACTGAAGAATTAACCCAGATGATGCGCATCTGAGGATCGAGGTATTCTACTGCCACTTTTCTCAGGCCGCTAAGAATTGCGGCTTTTTCCTTTTCCGATTGATTGCTTTCATCAAAAACCACCTTATGACGGATGAACATCAGACCAATGAGGAGTCCGAGAGTGGCGGTTACCATAGAATAGTTGATGGGACGCAAGAATTCCTGGCCCCAGACGAAGAGCAAAAAGACGGAACTGATCCCAAGGAAGGGCAAGTTGTGAGTCCAATCCGCCCTCCTGTTTTGAACGAAGTCCGAAGCTCTAGATCTCTCCAATGGTGGAATGTTTATCTGCAGAATTCCTGCCAGCCCAAAAAAGAGGTAGCTCAACACCCAGCCGCTATCGAGGAGGCTGCCGGAGACGAATGTTCCCTGCTGTATCTGAATGCTGAAGATCACATCCGTTAATATTAATATCGCACTGCTGAGAGCCAGAATGATGATAGGACCCTGTCCACGAGAGTCGAGCTTTCTGAAGAGCAGCTCTATGAGAGCAATGAAAAGGAGCAAATCCATGACGGGGTAAGCCAGCGAAACCGCCGATTCCAGATCAAATACTTCTATAGAAATAACAATTGGGGCAATCAGCAAGACCCAAAATACCAAAGTGATAGATACAATAACGATTCCAGCATCCAGCAGGATCTTGATCTTCTCCCGAGGAGAGAACGGTACCTCCGGCAGAAGAAATATGCCCAAAGCGAAGAGAGGATAGAACATGAGGTAGCCGATGTCCGCAACCGAAGGAAACGGATTCTGATGGAGGACGACCTCGATCACCGACCAGGATAAATCCCCAAGGGTATTGAACAACATGGCGGCAGCAATCATTATCCAGGCTTTTCTGGCCCTGCCCACCAATCGATGCGCTGTGTAAAACAAGACGGCGGCTGCCAGCCCGCTGGTTATGGTTACAAATACATCCTCAATGGGAAGGAGGCTCTCATTTATCTTGCTGAGAATCACCAGTGTCAAGTGAAGCAGCATGATTGTGACGGCCAGAATAACGGCGTTGCGAAAAGATAAAAACTTGTCACTTTCTGCCGAATCTAACATCTTGATCTTAGTCCCTCCCTATCATTCGAGATAGAAGAACTTAACGAAGAAGCTTTCGGTAGTTTGCCTTCATCGGGCAAAATTGCTCAAAGAGTGATATTGTAAAAATAAAGTCGATCCGATCGTTTTTTAGCTCTGGTTAGAACGGATTTGAGAATATGGGCCGGTCTGATCATTCTAACCGCATTTAGTATCTCTATTACGTGCATTCCCTCCGCCGGCCCTTGCAGACAGCTAATCCCAAGCCAAGCTTCCCGAAGGCCCATCACCAGCCACCAGGCCTGGGCGGATTTCGCGAACGTACTTGAGAGATCCCAGGTCCAGCCG
This sequence comes from Methanothrix sp., assembly GCA_026394505.1. Taxonomy (GTDB): domain Archaea; phylum Halobacteriota; class Methanosarcinia; order Methanotrichales; family Methanotrichaceae; genus Methanothrix. The sequence continues at coordinate 2,386 of JAPKYC010000183.1, read as the reverse complement.
CGCTGGCGCAGGATGCAGGCATGCTGAGAATTGCACCTGCCCGGGATCTTGAGCAACATTTGCTAACTTACAGGCTATCCGGTAACCACAATCCGGTCCGTCTGCCCGGGCGAGACTGGCGAGAAAGCCTGGAAGTATTCCAGAAAGGCATCCAGATCGCCAATCCCGCAGACCCGATCCACTCCGGCTTTAAATAGGACTTCATCAGTATCAAAAGCAGACACGAGGCGGCAGATCATGGCAGTATCGACGACTAAAGTTGTAGTGATAAGCATATTCTTGATTATAGGAATGGTGCTGGCCGGGGTTTTAATGCAGCCCGAGGCTTCGCTTCAAGCCTGGGATGTGAAAGAGAGCGACTTTCCCACCAATGCTAGCAGAGAGGAGAAGCTTGCCTTCCTTCTCAATTATGCCATCCTCGCCCCCTCCAGCCACAACAGCCAGCCCTGGAGGTTTAACGTCACCAATGACAGTATCCTGGTCTTTGCCGATAGATCAAGACGGCTGCAGGTTGCGGACGCAGATCAGAGAGAGCTGTACATAAGTTTGGGCTGTGCCCTGGAAAATCTGATTATTGCGGCGGACCACTTCGGTTACAACTCTAGCGTTGCCTACTTCCCGGGAGAAATGGATCTTGTTGCTGAAGTAGTATTGCAGCCTGCTGCCAATTCCTCTGGCGATCCCCGGCTCTTCTCGGCCATCCTTTCCCGCCAGACCAACCGCAACCCTTACGAGTTGCGGGCTATATCCGGAGCCGATCTGGAGACGATAAAAAGCCTCAGTTCTGATGCGAATGTCAGTATCTTCATAACCTCAGATTCTGCTGTAAAGAAAAGCTTCTTGGATCAGGTGGTGCAGGCAAATGACATCCAGTATTCCGATGCCGACTTTAAGAGCGAGCTGGGTCACTGGCTGGGCCAGGGAGTCATGGGGCCGACAGGCATGCAGGCCAAGATGGCTCAGTTGGCAGTTGTCTTTTTGGATATGGGACCGGAACAAACCAAAAAGGACGCCGAGCTGATCAACAGCACGCCCTATCTAGGCTTCATCAGCACAACAAAAAACGATAGCATCTCATCCCTCAAGGCGGGAAGGGTCCTGGAGCGTTTCTGGCTTGCTGCTACGGCTCTGGGCATAAGTCTGCATCCCATGAGCCAGGCACTGGAGGTGCAGCAGACAAAGGCCGCGCTGGCAGGGCTCTTGCCTGCCCAATCAGGGATGATGCAGGTGCAGCAGGCCTTCCGGCTGGGGTATGCCAACCCTGCCACGGAGCATTCGACCAGAAGGCCGCTGCAAGAAGTGAGAGTACGCACAGAGACTAACTAACAACTGGAAGACCATAATAACCTGAAGTTAGCCACTGGAAAATGGCGAAGAGCCAAAAAAAATGGCTCTGCATCATCCTGGGGCCGTTTTCATCTTTTTTTCACTTTCGCTCTCCTTCCATAATCGGTCCAGCAAAGCCTTCCAGCTTCTTCAGTATCGTCTCTTCCTGCTCCAGTGTGCTGTCGCCGATGGCCTGCGCCTCTATCTGGAAGTAATCCCGGAACCTGCCAAACAACTCTGGATAGGGCTCGGAGACGGCCAGGGGCAAAGACTGCCGCTCCCATTCGCCCAGCTCCACTGGAATCACAATTCCATTAGCCAATGTCACGGACGGCACAATCTTCCAGCCCTTATCTGCCGCCTTTCTCTCGTCTATCATCCAGTTCTTGAGCAGATCTGCATAGCGAGAGAGAAGCACGGCTTTTCTTATGCCGCTGTTCTGGTAGAAATCGGCACTTGCCTCAGCCATATCCACTTCGGCTTCATCGCTATCCTGCACTCCATTTCTGTCCTCGTAGCCTACTTTAAGTCGCATGTTCCCCTGATTGGAGAGCCTCTTGAGCTTGACCAGGATCACTCCGCCCTTAACCTGGTCGTCCTCTGCCTGAGAGGGGAAGAGGGTATTGACCTTCATCAGCTCGCCCGTGGCCTGGTCCGCCTCAGGAGAGCCGTAGACCTTCTCAATCTCGTAGCCCGGAGCATCCAGCTTGAGGCGCAGATCAAAGACCAGCGGCGTGACCATGAAGTCGAACTCATTGTCCATGCGCTTCTTGAACTCAAGAGCGGAATTTACAGAGTAGTAATTGGCACCCTTGATTTTTGCTATCCCTGCTTCCATAAGCTCGGTATTGAAGTCACTGCCAATTCCAATGAATGATGTGAAAATTCCTCGATCGGCATTGTCCTCCAGCATTCGGAACAGGCCAATTTCTCCAGTCTCGCCGATATTGGGCATGGCATCAGTCAGGAAGATTATCCTGTTTTCATACTCCGATTTGTCGGCTTGCTGGAATCGATCGAAGAGCGCTGTGCCTTCCTCTATCCCAGCCTCCATGTTGGT
>JAPKYC010000272.1 GCA_026394505.1 Methanothrix sp. | reverse complement strand
TCGATAATCGGCCCGATCATGCGGCAGGGACCGCACCATTCCGCCCAGCAGTCCAGGATGAAGACCGGGTACTTGCTGACTGCGGCATCAATCGTCGCGTCCGTTACTACAACGGGTTTGTCCGGCAGTTCTACGAACGGTTGTGCGGATTTGTTCATCATCTGTTCCATTTTCTTCCTTTTTATCTCTTCCAGCTCGTCCAAGCTCAATCCTCCAAGCAATCTTTTGCCTTGACTATGAGGGATTTAAAGTGGCCCAGATCTACGGGCATTATCACGAAGGGCAGGTTAGTGAAGTCAAAGAATTGCAAAAGCTCTTCCTCGCGTGCTGCCGCATCCTTCAGGGTGTCCAGGTAGACCGACCCCCGAAAAGAACCCATCTGCATCCTGGCCTCCTGTGGACCCCAGTTCAGGCGGCGGAAAATGTCCTTCCAGGCATCCAGCCAGCCCGGGGAGAGGTAGAAGAAAAGCCCATCCCTGGCCTTCTTCTCCATGCCTTTGCGGGTGATGAAGGCATCCACGCAGTTCTGGCACTCGATAAGCGCAGCATGGTAGGGCCTCATGATTTCCTCAATCTTTGGGTGGCACTGGCCATATACTACTATCGTGCCCTCGCTTCCATTCTTTCGGCACTTTTCCAGCTCGGCCTGAAGGGCCATGTTCAGATCATCGAAGTCCACGTGCAGGCCTGCACCCAGGTAGTGGGCCTCAAAGGGAAAGCCAAGCTCAGAGCGCAGCGCCTCGATCTCCTTTTCAAATATGCCGCAAGCGATGATTGCATACATAGCTGCATCCTTTTTGGGCGCCAATAGGATATATCTGTGATCCTTGCACTTAGAAAGCTATAATACATTTCAGATACTATAGTCCCATGATTTGAATGGAGGAAATCATCGTCAAGATCCCAAAAGGGCTTACAGGTCCATACCTAAAGAAGAAGATCGATGACCTTGTAAGGGAAGAAGAGTTGAAATGGGCCTTATTTGAGAGATGCAAAGAAGAGCTATCCTTAAGCGAGGATGATCTGGAGGGGCTTGAAATAGCAAGGGAGAAGGCATGGTGCGGGGCGAGGAAGAAATACGGTTTGTAGTCGATACCAATGCTGCGATACATTCGCTTTGCTTTCAGCTTCTCTCGGGCGTTCTGGGAATGGTGAAATAGAATGTGCTGCCTTTCCCTGGCTCAGACTCCACCCAGATGTGGCCATCGTGTCGTTCCACTATTTTTTTGGCGATGGCTAGGCCAATGCCTGTGCCCGGGTACTCCTCATGGGCATGGAGACGCTGAAAAATCTCAAATATGCGATCCTTATATTTGGGATCGATTCCTATGCCATTGTCCCGGACGGAAAAGACCCACTCATTTCCCTTCAGTGCGGCCGAGATCTCCACCCGGGGAGCTTCTTCTCCATGAAACTTCAGGGCATTGCCGATGAGATTTTGAAATAGTTGAGGCATTTGCGATTCATCGGCAATGATTGTTGGCATTTCTTCTTCTTCGAATATGACCGTGCCCCTGGACTCCTCCAGAACATACCTGAGATTTTGCAGGGCACTATGCAATGCATCCTCAATTTTCATGGGGCAGAGCGGCGCTCTCCTCGTGTTTATCCTTGAATATGTCAATAGATCGTTAATGAGCTGTTGCATTCGTTTCGTTCCGCCAACGATAAAGTCTATGAACTCGTCCGCATCCGAATCGAGCTTTCCCTGATAACGCTTCTGCAGAAGCTGTGCAAAGCGAGTTATGGTGCGAAGCGGCTCTTGCAGATCGTGGGAGGCCGCATAGGCGAACTGCGCCAGGTCAGCGTTGGATCGAGCCAGATCTTCCGACTTCTTGACCAGCGCCTGCTCGGCACGCTTGCGCTCGGTGATATTCATAGCCACATGGACTACGCCCTGGACATTGCCATCGGAATCCTTGATGGGAGAGCCGCGAGATATCCAGGTCTTGCCATCTGGGGTCACTAGCTCTCCCTCCTGGGAGTGACCCGTCTCGCTGGCTTTCAATGCCGTACATCCCGGACAAGGCTTCTTCAGGCCCTGGAGGATCTCGAAACAGTACTTTCCCCTCAGCTCGCCCATCGATAATCCGAGGGACATTTGCACTGCCTCATTGACCCAGATGATACGCATGCAAGAGTCCAAGTACTCCACAGCAACGTGCCTTAAGCCGCCCAAGATTGCCGCCTTCTCTTGCTCCGACTCCCTCAGCGCATTCACCGCCTGCTTGCGGTCGGTTATATCAGATATGATACCCAGCAAACCCGTGAACTCACCGTTCGGCCCAACCATTCGGCGGCCATTTAAATATCCCCAGAAATCGCATCCATTCCCGCGGAGATAATGTCGCTCTGTACAAACAACATCGACCTCGTTTTCCATCATCGATTGCAGGAGATTTGTTCCTTCCTGGCGTTCGTCAGGATGAACAAAGGCAGGATACGGAGTGCCGATCATTGTCTCCAATGAGCATGCAAACAGTTCGGCCATCCGCTGGTTGGCTTGCGTGATCCGCCCTTTTGTGTCAACTACGATGATTCCTGCGCTAGATGTGTCGAAAATGGTCCTTAGCCTTAACTCATTCTCCTGCAGTGCAGCGTCTGAACGGAGGCGCATCAAGGCATTGCCGATTTGCAGCGCAAGCGTCTCAAGCACATTGCGAGTGCTGGCAGGTATTTCGTCGTGAGTGTGCGAAGCGAGGTTCAGCGTGGCAATCAATTTCCCCTGGCTCAGCACGGGGATAAAAGCTATAGCGCGCAGTCCCTCTTGCTGGTGGATGTCGTCCTTAGTCGGGCAGATATTGGCATCGATCCCGAAGTGCGCTTCGCCCGCCTGGGCCAGGCGCACATGCGGGGAATCGGCAGCGTAATGTGAGACATGCGCTACAAATTGCGGCGATAGCCCGCGTTGCGCCACCAGGTCGAGCGTGCCGCTGGCCGGATCGGCCTCGTAAACGCCGCCACAGTCAATGCTTTCTAATGACAGAGCGACCTCCAGGACGTGCTTCAGTGCCTGGTGCAGGTCGTCGCTGGAATTGAGCGCAAGACTTAGGTCATACTGGAGGCACAGTGCTGCTTCGGTCCGTTTGCGCTCTGTGATGTCGGTAAGCATGGAAAAGGATCCGGCAAACTGGCCTGCTTTATCTTTGAGCGGTGTTGCCGATACTATCGTCCAGCAGCAGTTTCCATCCTTGCGACGGTGCCTGCGCTCATATTGCGCCCCTGCGCCAGATACACGCATTTCCATCTTGGTTCGGTGATCCGAGAGGTCCTCTTCGAAAATGAAGGAGGTTACTGGCCGACCGAGTATCTCCTCTGATTGATAACCCAGCATGTCCGCAAGCTTCTGGTTCACGAAAGCATAACGGAATTGATCATCCATGATCATGATGCCCTCGTTGGCAGTCTCGACTATTCGCTTATATCGCGCTTCGCTCTCCTGCAGCGCCTTGTCCGCTCGCTTGCGCTCGGTGATATCCCTGCACCCGCCATAGATCCGGTGGTATGCTGGGCGGTGTTGGTCGGTGAAGCATTGTGCAAATGATGCCAGCCAGATAATCCCGCCGTCCTTTTTCCGTATCCGAATCTCGGATCGTGCCCATTCTCCCGGGGAGAGGCCGACTACATTGTGGTCAAACACGGGAATGTCATCTTCTGCAACAAGGGGCCGCCAGCAGGTCATATCACGGATTTCATCCGCCGTATACCCAGTGATCCTTTCGACTGCTCCGGTCATCCAGTCAATTATGAAGGGGCCGTCCGGTGACTTCATGCAAGAATATGCAAAGTCCGTGATCAGCTCAGAGACGCGTCGGAATCGTTGTTCGCTCTCCCGCAGCGCTTCCTCGGCCCGCTTGCGCTCGGTGATGTCCTGCCCCATGGCAATGGTGGTCTGCAGCTCGCCTGATTTGGTGTAAATATTGGCCGAGTTCCATAAAACAATGAGAACCTCTCCGCTCGTATTAAGTATGGGAATTTCCACCGACTTCCATTGCTCTCCCTGAACGGCACTTGCGACCTTCTGGAGCGAGTCCACATTGCTCTCCTCTGGAAAGAGCATGCTCAGATCCTTACCAAGAACTTCGTCTGCGTTATAACCCGTTAGCTGCTCGAAGGCCTTATTGAAGCGAGTTATTCTTCGCTGAGGGTCCCAGACAATGATGGGCGCATTGGCATAGCCAATGAGCTTGTCCAGGTAGTCTTTGGTCTCTCTCAGAGCCTTTTCTGAATGCCTGCGCTTTTCATCCACCGTATCCAGATCGCGTGCGTTCCACCACAGGACACCAGCGAGAACGGAGATGAAAACTATGGTGGTCAGGGCACGGCCAAAGTTGGGCTCATAATAACCTGCATTCTCCCCTATCATATCTGCCCAATCAAGGACGAGCAGGAAGATGCCTAAGGGGAAAAGGAGGCGGCGTATAATAATTCCGCCCGGCTCCCGGCTGATGAAGCGGGCCATAAATCCTATTTTAGGACGGAAGGAGAGAATGCCCGCGAAGAGGGTCAAGAAGGTCAGCGAACTCAAGAAGGGCATCTGGGTGCAGGACAGAAATCCGTAGGTTGACCTGGATTCGTAGTAAAGGAAGCAGGATATTCCCAGCAGCCCCAGAACACTACCCAACAAAGCCAACATCTGGGCCATTCTTGGCCGGGAGTTCAGTAAAAAAAGAGATGTGCCCACTATCGCGAAGTTCAGGGACACCAAAGGAGCCATGCGACCAGGGTGAGACGACGCCGGCATGGAGTAATCACTGATCAAGATCTGATCAAGCCCAAGGTTCCATCCCAGGACGTGCTCTCCCAGGGTGAGGAGAGAGAGGAGGATCGCGGCCATTGCCAGCCACGGCGCCAGGAAGACACAACGCCGGCTATTGGAAAACCAGAGGGAGGCTCCGCAGAGGATAAAAGCCAGGGCCGCGTTGACCTTCGCAGGCTGCAGGCCCGGAAAGCCGCCCTTCAAGAATTCAACGTCAAGCGCCCATCCCATCAAGATGAGGCCGCCTATGAGAACCACTGCTGCGGCCAGAATGGGAGAGAACCGCTCTATTCGGCTTCTAATGAAGCTATCCGCCTCAGGATTCATTTGAAGTGCTCCAGTGATATTCACGCAGAATATCCCGATTCGCTCGTCCAGAGTAACGAAGGACAATGCTCTTATCCTAATATAATCATGTATGATATATCAATTAGTCGGAAACAGAATTGCAGGTGTGTAGTCCCGAAACCTTTGACTTTATATACCCATCAATGTGGCATGGGAAAGAAGAATAAAGTCGTAAAGCTAACAGATAGGAAGATCAGATATATCATTCGGGCCAAAAAGAGAGGCGAG
>JAPKYC010000076.1 GCA_026394505.1 Methanothrix sp. | reverse complement strand
AATTATCTAAATCCATGCGCTTCTTCAACACGGCCGGGCCTGTCAACAGCAGCAAACACTACTGTCTGCCGCCGCTCTCGCGGTTCAATCTGCCCCAGATCCTGGGGCTGATAGAGCAGGAAAAGTACTTCGTGCTCCACGCGCCCCGGCAGACCGGCAAGACCTCCTGCCTCCTGGCGCTGATGGAATACCTGAACAGGGAAGGAAAGTACCGGGCGCTCTACGCAAACCTGGAGGCAGCCCAGGGCGCGCGGGAGAACGTAGGCGAGGCGATGCGCGCGATTTTGGGCGAGATCGCAGAAGAAGCTAGAATTCTCCTCTCGAATGATACACTAAAGAACATTGCCGCCGCCGCCTTGCAGGATCAAGGCCCATACAATTCGTTGAATTACCTTCTGACACGATTTGCCGAAGACTCAGATAAGCCACTCGTCATCCTGATGGACGAGATAGACTCGCTCGTCGGAGACACTCTGATCTCAGTGCTCCGTCAACTGCGAGCTGGATATGCCAGGAGACCAAGGTCGTTCCCCTCCTCGATCGTGCTTTGCGGCGTCCGGGACGTCCGTGATTACAGGATTCACTCCGACCGCGATAAGGTAGTGATAACCGGCGGCAGCGCCTTCAATATCAAGGCAGAGTCGCTGCGCCTTGGAAATTTCTCTCGATCAGAGGTCGAAACTCTCTATCGTCGGCATACTGAGGAGACTGGCCAGGCATTCGAGGCTGATGCTCTGGATAAGGCATGGGCGCTCACTGCCGGCCAGCCCTGGCTCGTGAACGCCCTCGCATATGAGACGTGCTTTCGGATGCCTGAGGGTCTAGACAGGTCGATGCCTGTGACCTGTGAGATGATCTCCCGGGCCAAGGAGAACATGATCGCCCGGCGTGAGACTCATCTCGATCAACTGGCAGACAAGCTGCGAGAGGAGCGGGTGAGACGGGTAATAGAGCCGCTCCTGGCAGGCACGACAAAGCCTGAGCAACCTTCAGAGGATGATGTCCAGTACGTCGAAGATCTGGGGCTGATCACGACCAAAGGGCAGATGCGAATTTCAAATGAGATCTATCGAGAGGTGATCCCAAGAGTTCTGACCTACACAACACAGATCACCATTGCCCAGGAGCCGGCCTGGTACATCCAGACCGATGGCCGCCTGGATCTCTCGAAGCTCCTTGAGGCTTTTCAGCAGTTCTTCCGCGAGCACTCCGAGAGCTGGCTGGAGAGGTTCGACTACCGCGAGGCGGGGCCGCAACTGCTGATGCAGGCCTTTTTGCAGCGAATAGTCAATGGCGGCGGACGTGTTGAGCGCGAGTATGGCCTCGGTCGCGGCCGCACAGATCTGCTCGTGATCTGGCCGTTTGCAGAAGGTGTGCAAAGAGCAGTCATAGAGCTGAAGGTCATGCATAAGTCCAGGGCCCGGACAATCCAGGAGGGACTTGCCCAGGTCAGGGAGTATGTAGACCGCTGCGGTGCTGCACAGGCGCATCTGGTGGTCTTTGACAGAACTCCTGGAAAGCCGTGGTCCAGGAAGATCTTTCGGAAGAAGGAGAAAGGCATTGAACTGGCCATCGGCATCTGGGGGATGTGAAAGCGCCATCCGCCTGTAGAAGGAGTGACGTTCGGTCTTAATCCATCAGCAAAGTGTAGGCGGTCTCTCTCTTGAAGTTTTTCGTATGCTCATTCTTGTTGATGACACCGCCCTGGCCGTCCCTCTGCGAGATGGTAATGGTGTGGGTCTTGTCTCCCCCTATTGTCAAGCTGGCGATTCCGTCCAGAGAGCCATCACTCATATCGCTAGCGTAAAAGACGCCGTCCACATAGACATCGTAGCCCTTGATTCGCTGGGATTTTATGGTAACAAAAGCGTCCCCCATCAAGATGGAATTCACGTCCAGAGGCGAGAACGACGGCTCACTTTGCCTGGGCAGGACATCCAGAATGAGGGCATTGTCCGGCTCATTTCCCTGGGCCAGCAGCATGAAGAGCCTGCCGCTCTCCTCCGGCCTCAACTTGAGCCGATGGTAGCCGGCCAATAATTTGAAATTCCAGTGCTTGATGGTGCTATTGGCATAGGATATGAGATAGATATCGCAGCTTTCGTCCTGGGGGGTGTGCACGATCAAATCTACATCTTCACCGGCAATGACCTGGCTAAACCGGCTCCAGACCGCTGCCTTCTGGATCCAAAGCTCGCTGAAAAGGGGTGCATAGGCGGCACGGGAAATGAAATCAGAGTAGTTCAATTGCGTTTTTCCCAGGCGAATGGACTGGGGCTCATTGCCGCTCAGGTTGAAGAATATGGGATCGGAGAGGGTTGACATTTCTTTTTCCTGGGGCTCCTCTTTGGCGCTTATCCAGGGCTCCTCGCTCCAGCTCTGATTTGTCGCAGGTGAGGCAGGGGCAGATACGGTGAGCAGCACAAGCAAGGCAGGTATTAGCAAGAGCAAATATTGGGTGAAGCCTTTCATAACTTTTAGTCTTGCATCTTTGCTTTAGAGTTTGCCCTGAGAGAGGTTCTTTGGTTCCTCGCTATTTCGATGGGGTAATAGAATAATCGAGTCCTCTGTGAGTCCTCCGTGCGCTCTGTGTCTCTGTGGTGGTAGTATCGTCAGCCATTGGTTATAACCAGCAGTTAACGACGTTTCAACCACAAGAGCCAAATAGAAAATCGAAGGCCTTACCCTGGCCTTCGCGACCTGATGCTGGCACGGAGATGATTTTCACATCGTCTCTAAAGCCTGTATTCCCAAGGTCTCCAGTGTCGTTCGCAGGGCATTCTTGGCCGCTCTTGCCAGTGCCATTCTTGCCTGCCTCAGTTTCGGCTCGGCATCCAGCACCGGGCTGTAGCGGTAGAAGAGGTTGAAGCTCTCCGCCAGCTCGCGAGCATAAGTGGCCAGTTGATGAGGCTTGAGCTCCCGGGCGGCTCTGTCGATGACCAGATCGAACTCTGCGATCTTCTTGATGAGGGCGATCTCATTCTCGCCAGCCAGCAGATCGGCCTGGAAATGGCCCTCCTGCCCATCTTCTCCCTTGCGCAGGATGCTGCAGGCGCGAGCATGTGAGTACTGGATGAAGGGCGCGGAGAGCTTCTCAAAGTCCAGGGCCTGCTTCCAGTCGAAGGTGGTGGCCTTGTCCGGGGAGACCTTGACCACGTCATAGCGCACGGCACCTGCTGCCACCTGGGCCGCCACCTCTTTGAGGAAGGCCTCGCTCTCCTCCGGCCGGCGCACCTTAACTTCCTCATAGGCCTGTTTTTCCACCTCATCGAGCAGCTCATCGGCGGAGATGAACTTGCCCTTCCTGGTGCTCATGGAGCCCGTGGGCAGGGAGACGAATTCGAATATTACTACCTCAGGCTCGCGAATGCCCAAAAGGCGCAGCGCGGTGCGCAGTTGTCCTGAGACCAGCTTGTGGTCTGCACCCAGGATGTCCACGGAGCGGTCGGAGTTTTCGGCTTTGAAGCGGTGGTAAGCCAGGTCGCGGGTGATGTAAAGCGAGGTTCCATTCGTCCTCTTGAGGACCATCTTCTTCTCAAATCCAAACTTGGTAAGGTCGAGCTGAAATGCGCCCTCCTCGTATTCGGTGAGCCCCGTCTTCTCTAAAAGGGCCACAATCTCGGCCACATCGCCTTTTCGCACAAACTCTGACTCCCAGTGGTAGGAGTCGTGGCGGATGTTCATGCGGTGCAGGGTCTCTTCGATGCCTCGAATGGCGTACTTGATGGCGCTTTTGATCTTGGCCACAATCTCCTCGTCGCCTGCCTCGTAGCGCTGGATAACCTGATCTGCCTCATCCCGGATCTCGGGATTGGTTTCCATGAGACGGTTGGCGGCGATGTAGACCTTGGCCACGGCATGGTCGGCTTTGCTGCCGTCCAGTTGGAAGTGATCGCAGCCCACGACCACCATCGCCTCCTGACGGCCCATGTCGTTGACGTAATACTGGGCGTCCACGGTGCAGCCCGCCCGGCGCATGATTCGCACCAGCGTGTCGCCGATCACTGAATTGCGGATGTGGCCCACGTGCAGCGGCCCATCGGGATTGGCGGAGGTGTGCTCCACAATGACCTTCTCATTCATGCGGCCGGTCCAGGCGTTGTCTGCCAGGGCCTGGCTCAGGACCGTTTCCAGGAACTTTTGGTTCATGAAGAAGTTGAGGTAGGGGCCGGAAAGCTCCACCCGGTCGATGTAATTGTAATCCAGGGAGAGGGCCTGGTGGATCTCTCTGGCAATGGCCACCGGACTCTTTTTTTGCTGCGGAGCCAGGCGGAAGGCCACGGACGAGGCCAGATCAGCATGAGGGCTCACGTCCAGGCCCAGATTGTTTACTCCTTCCTCTACCTTGTAGCCACAGGAACCGAGGGCAGCATGCAGAAGCCCCTCGACCTCGCTCATAAAATCGAGAAACATGGGAACACCATTATGAATAGTATCTTCATCCATCAACAGGATGGGGCGATATAAGCATTGCCTTTTTGGGAAAGTATAAGATGTTCGAAGACTTACAATATTGGTGAGGATATTACCATGAAGCTCTTTGCAGCAATGCTAATGCTGTTGTTATGCGCCCCGGCCCTGGCCCTCTCTGATGAGGCGAACGGAGTCGAGGCCACCACAGCCATTACCCTGCCTGTAGACTCCGTCACCATCTATCCGGACGGCCTGATGGCAGTGAAACGAACAGGAAGCCTGGACGTAACCGAAGGCGTGCACAAGTTCGTGATCAATGTTCCTGAAAAAGCCGAGCAAAGCTCAGTGCTCCTTTCCGTCAGCAACGCGACCCAAGAAAGAGTGGTCTACGATGCCAATCCCGTTTACACTCTGAACATCTCCTTGCCGGGATCGCAGAGCTTTGACCTCTCTTATCTCATGTACAATGCCGCCAACTGGAAGCCGGTGTACGACCTGCACCTTCTTAACGGCTCAGTACTGGTGAGGGCCAGTGCCGTGCTCAGCAACCATGGCGGAGAGGACCTCAAGAATGTGCGGCTCAAGCTGGTGGCGGGCCTGCCTTTGGCCGTGGAGCCCTATCTGGCCAAAGCCGCGCCCCAGATAAATCAGAGATATGCCGAAGCTGCTCCCCTGGCCGCGGCCATGGACTATGCAGCCGCGCCGTCATCCTCAGGCGAGTTGGAGACTCTCTACATCTTCGAGCTGGAAGGGCGAAAAGACCTGGTCATGGACAAGGAGATAGGATTTCCCCTCTTCGAGGAAGAGTCGCCCCTGGTGAGAATCTACACCTGGGATGCCTACAATCAGGCAGATGGCCCCGCCAAGGAGGAGATTCGGGCCAACAACACCCTGACCAATCCCTGGCCGACGGGAACGGCTTTGCTTTACAGAAATGACGAGTACGTCTCCACCATCGAGATGCCCTACACTCCTGCCGGCACCAACGCCTCCCTTGTGGTGGGCTCCTCTGCCGATCTGAAGGTGGAAAGCAAGCTTTCCGACTACAATATAACCGAGAATATCAGGGAGATAGGAACAGGTGCAAGGAATCACACCGTAAAAGAGACCACGGAAACCTGGACCTACTATCTGAAGATCAAGAGCAACCTGGACCGCGCAGCAGCGCTGGAGGTAACAGACACAGTTCCCCAGGAGGCAGTGATAATCTCCGTCACGCCAAAGCCTGCCGAGAGCACGGCCACCAGCCTGAAGTGGAAGCTGGCGCTGGCACCGCGGCAGAAAGCGGCCATCAATTACACCTACCAGGTGATCACCACGGAAAGCCTGGATAGTGCATATTGATCATTTTTTTTTTGTGGGCACAATCCGAAATTGGTTCCTCGCTGCACCGAGTGGGTAATGGAATAATAGAGTCCTCCGTGCGCTCTAAGTGCTCAGCAAATGTTATTCCAAACACTTGAGGTAGACTACAGCTTCCCGAAGGCTACTTGCCGATCTCTGGTGAATCTGACGTGGGATTTTCTCAATGAAACCGAAAAAATCGGTCCCGTTCCATCTAACGTTTCATGAAAAGATCATATCAGGAACCCGTTCTCATGGGGCCATGGAGCTCGCCATCTTGCCTTTGACTTGTGCCGCAACATGTCCCGACCGTATATTAGCGTGAGATCTCCCGGCAGATCACTGCGCCAGCTAAAGCGCGCACCTTTTTCAGCCAGCCGAAGAGTCAGCCTCACAGGCTCGTAGCCAAATGCAGTGCCAGGAAGGCATGCATCTCCTTCATCAGAGCATCGGCAAACTAATAATTGAGCCGGCACAGCGTGCGGGCTCAAGCGGTAATCTTGGTCTTGGCGAATAGCATTGAAAAACGTAAGAAGGTGCCGGGAGCGGGATTCGAGCCCGCGACTTCAAGATGCCTCAGGAAGCGCGCATTAGTCGTGTTTACCCTATGAGTCTTGCGCCCTAACCAACTAGGCCACCCCGGCACGGCATCGTCCCTCGATTGAATTGTTAAATAAGGTTTGTGCTTCCCAGGGCCACGGGTGTGCCCACCTGGGCCCACGGGCGGAGTGGGGAAAGAGCCATCTTTTAGTAACTGCATAGATTTGCAGGACCACCATGCCCTCCGACATCACAGGCTCAGCGAGCGAAACGCTTTCGGGAAAGACGATCGTAGTAGGAGTTACAGGCAGCATCGCTGCAGTGCGAGTCGTGGACCTCATTCGCGACCTGATCAGGCGCGGCGCAGAGGTGCACTCTGTAGCCAGCGCTGCCGCGCAGCAGATCCTGCACCCTTACGCCCTGGAGTACGCCACAAACCATCCGGTGATCACGGAGATTACCGGACGGGTGGAGCACGTGCAGTTTTGCGGCGTGGGCGGCAGGGCAGACCTGCTCCTCATCGCTCCCGCCACGGCTAACACCATCGGCAAGATGGCCTGCGGCATCGATGATACGCCCGTAACAACGTTTGCCACCACGGCCTTAGGCAGCGGCAAGTCCGTGGCGGTGGTTCCCGCCATGCATGAAGCCATGTACCGCCACCCGGCCGTGCTGCTCAATCTGCAGAAGCTGCGAGCCATGGGCGTGACCATGATTGATCCGCGCATCGAGGAGGGCAAGGCCAAGATCGCCGACAACCTAGCAATTGTGCGAGAGGTGGAGCGATTGCTGGGGCCGGCAGACCTGGCGGGCAAGAGGGTAGTCATAACCAGCGGCTCCAATGCCGAGACTGTAGATCCCATCCGCATCCTCACCAATCGCGCCTCTGGCAAGACTGGGGTGGCCCTGGCTCTGGAAGCGCGCCGGCGGGGTGCGGAGGTGACGCTGGTGCATCGCTTCCTCCAGGGCATCCCCGTGCGCCAGGTCTACGCCGAGAGCGCAAAGGATATGCTGCAGGCTGTGCTGGCCGAACTGGAGAAGGGCTGCGACGCCCTGATCAGCGCCGCCGCTGTGGCCGACTACACGCTGGACCCGCAGGCGGAGAAGATCAAGTCCGGCCAGGAGCTGATACTGCGACTCAAGCCCACCCAGAAGATCATCAAGACAGTGCGAGAGGCCTACCCTCATCTGAAGATAGTGGGCTTCAAGGCCGAGACGGGCGTGACAGACGAGGAGCTTGTCGCCCGGGCAGAGAAGTCCATGCAGGGCGCAGGGTTGGACCTGGTGGTGGCCAACGATGTCGCCCGAGGCGGCATGGGCACGGATGACAATCGTGTGCTCATAATCGACCGCCTGGGCCAGCGCAAAGCTGTCGAGGGCAAAAAGAGCCTGATTGCCAAAACCATCATCGATGCTCTGGTAGAGGTCTTATGAACCGCGCCTTAAAATTCGTCCGGGCCTTTGTGCCCTCTCACATCACCGGCTTTTTTGCCGCCCACCGCCGGGAGGAGCCGCTACTGTCCGGCTCTATCGGCTGCGGCCTGTGCCTGTCTCTGGGGGCTACTACTACCATAGAATCTGCTCCGCAGATTCACGATACGGAAATCCTTCTCAATGGTGCACTGTCCGAGGCTCCCGTTTCCAGATTTGTGGTGGAGAAGCTGGCTAAAGAGCCCGTGCGGGTGAAGACGGAGTTTTCCATGCCCTTTGGGGCGGGCTTTGGGGCCAGCGGCGCGGGGGCACTGGGCTCTGCCTACGCCCTCAACTCCCTCTTTGATCTGGGTCTGACGGCGAACCAGGCGGCCGCAGTAGCTCACGAGGCCGAGGTTACTCATCGCACGGGTCTGGGAGACGTCATCGCCCAGAATGCGGGCGGCCTGGTAGTTCGCCTGCAGCCGGGCGCGCCCGGCACCGGCCGCATCGATCGCATACCTGTCCCGCCCCTGCCCATCAGCTACGTGGTGCGAGGCCCCATCTCCACCAAAGAGGTTCTCTCCGACGAAAAGGTGATGAAAACGGTCAACCTCGCCGGAGAGTCGGCCTTGAAGGAGCTTTTGAAGAAGCCCACATTCACAAATTTCATGCAGCTCTCCCGCCGCTTCACAGTGCAGTCGGGCCTGGCCGGCGACTGGGCCCTGCAGGCCATCGAAGCGGTGGAGGCGGCGGGCGGCATAGCCGGCATGATCATGCTGGGCGATGCCGTCTTCGCCTTTGGTGGGGCCGGGGCGCAGGCCCTGCAGAGCTTTGGCGAGGTTCATACTACTACTATTTCGCAGAGAGGTGCCAATCTTGACTGATATTCCAGAGTCTCATCCCCGATATGCTTCTTTAGTGGCACGCGAGCGCGTGACGGAGGGCGTGAAAAGGGGCTTCACCAGCTGCCAGGGTCTCATTGCCCAGGGCAGAGGCGAGTGCTTCGACTACCTCTTGGGCGAGAGGACGACGTATTCCGCAGAAGCGGCCACCAAAGCTGCTGCAGCCCTGCTGCTCCTGGCGGAGCGACCAGCCTTGAGCGTCAACGGAAACGTGGCCGCGCTCGTGCCAGAAGAGATAGTGGCCCTGGCCAATGCGCTCGCCATTCCTCTGGAGGTCAACCTCTTCCACCGCTCTGAGGAGAGGGTGAAGAAGATCGCCGAGCTTCTCTTGGAGAAGGGCGCAAAAGAGGTCATGGGAGAGCATCCCGATGCCTCCGTTCCCGGCCTGGAGCACGCCCGAGCTCTGGCCACGCGGGGTGGGATCTACGATGCCGACGTGGTTCTGATTCCACTGGAGGACGGCGACCGCTGCGAGGCACTGACGGCTATGGGAAAGAAGGTGATAGCCATCGATCTCAATCCCCTCTCCCGAACGGCCCGAAAGGCCACGGTAAGCATCGTGGACAATATCCTGCGCGCCGTGCCCCATCTGACCGACCAGGTCCGGCAGCTCTCCGCACTTCCCCGTACCGATCTGGAGAGGATGGTGCAGGAATATGACAACGAAAAAGTTCTGAGAGATGCGGTGCAGGAGATACAGGATCACCTGAACCGGCAGTTTAGTTGCACTTGCACGCACCGCCGCAGGGGAGCAGAATCAACAATCTCCTTGGCCGATAAATAGATGTGACCTGGCCGCTGATAGCCTGATGACGGTAGGATGGCAAGCTAAAGAATAGACCGCGGGAGAGATTCAAGAAAGAGGTTAATGCAGTCCCATGTTCTCAAGCTGCATCCTGACGATCC
>JAPKYC010000209.1 GCA_026394505.1 Methanothrix sp. | reverse complement strand
GCCGGAACTACTGAAGGCATTACAATGGTGGGCACCCTGAAAAAAGGGAAGAAGCACGGCGATTGCCTGAAGACTTACGAGGCCAGATAGCCTGAAGGCTACGAGCGGTAAACTGCTGAAGGGATGGGAAAGGGTCGAGGTGTCGGCTGGCGGGCGAGAGCTGGGCGGAACTTGAGTATGTATGATAAACTGCACACTTGAGCATGTATGGAAAAGTATACAGGTGGCAAGGTTTAGGATGTATCCTAAAGTAGACACCTGGCGGTCTGTTTAGGATGTATGATAAAAGATACATGATCATGGCTGCCCTCCCTGGTGTAAAGGATCGCGATTTATAGCCTGCCCGCAAGCCTCAGAGCGTTTATAGCCCTGATTTCTTTTTTACGGGTCCGGCAAAATAAGCGCTTGTTTGTCTCTGTCCTGTATTGCGTGTATTTATCACTCGCGAGGTAGCATCGTATCTGCGCGAGCTTCGCGCGGCTCTCTAGCGTCCTGGCTATCATGGTCCGACCTCCTGAGTCTGTAAGGCGTCAATAGAGTATCATCGTTGCGCTCGCTAGCGTGATAAAATGTTCACACTTACCACCTTCAATTTCTCCTAGTGGAGATTCTGCGAAAAATTGATAGTTTCTTTTTGTCGACTTATCAGCAGATCTGCCGCATGCATATCGCATTGGGCATGATTCGTCGGAGCAATGCAACAAAATATCGTCATCTATTATGGACATAGTTCCTCCTGTAAGCGTCAAGGCTTGCGATTATGATTTATAACATTGTCACTTTACATGGTAGGTCACGGGCCAGCCCGTGCTCTTCCGTCCATCGAGTCAATGCAGATTCTATCTTATCTTTCACATACTCGAGCCGTTCTATGGCGAGTACATAGGTAGTCTTGGCCGTCTTCTGAGGTTGTATCCCTATTTTAGCTCCAGTGGTAGACTCAATGCACGTGTAATAGTGCTTGGTGTACTTGACGATATAGTACCATCTACCATAGATGGCGAACGATTGCGCGACTGGTACCGATAGCCCATATTTCCCCTCTCCTGCATTGTCTTCTTCCGCTAGTATTGCAGTTTTGGTCTTGGTCATATCTTCCCGCCTTGTTGTGAGATGTGGATATAAAATATCCATCGACATACGCTCATCGAGTGTATGTCGGAGATACTCTATATGGTTAATATTTTGAAAATGCCGTTATCCTCAAACACTCTAGCGCGATCCATGCCATGCCCCAGGATCCTCTCGGCGGTGGCGCCGTCCAGCCGGTTGGCGTCGTACAGGGCCGTAATCCCGAGTTGGGCGCCCATCATGATCTCGAGCGTGAGGGGATAGTTGGTTCTCTCGAGCACCTGGATATCCTGAATCTCCAGGTCGGCGTATGTGCTTTTCTGTGAACGGTCGAGGGGGTAGTTCTCAAAAATGAGGATGCTGTGGAAGAGGGCCTGTCCGCGTGGGATTTCGCTCCAGACCTGAATCTGGGCCAGGGGGGTGTATTCGTATTGCCGAGCTTCCACCTGCTGCTCTTGCAGACGCTTGAGCCAGGGCAGAAGCATCTCCTCGGGAGGCACCTGGATACGCACCGGCAGGGTGTTGATGAAGAGTCCGACCATTGCCTCGACTCCCGGAAGATCGGCCGGACGCCCCGCGACGGTGCTCCCATAAACCACGTCCCGCGTGTTGGAGTACCTGCTGAGAAGCAAGGCCCACGCGCCCTGAACCAGAGTGTTGATTGTCAACTGGTGGTTGCGGGCCAGCGACTGGAGAGAGGCGGAAACCCCTGTGTCCAGTTGGGTCTTGCGGACGGCGTGTTCGTATGCGGCGGATCGCGCGGCGACGGGCTTGAGCGTGGATCGTCCGTCCGGGAGCGGGGTGGGCGCGGTGAAACCACTCAGCGTCTTGCGCCAATAGGCTTCCGCCTTCGGCATATCCTGTCTCTTGAGCCATGCTATGTAGTCGCGGTAGGGCTTGGGCCGGTCCAGCCGGATATCCTGCTCCCGCGCCAGGGCCTCGTAGCAGGAGAAGACTTCCTTCATGATCAGCGGCGAGGACCAGCCATCCAGAAGGATGTGGTGGAAGCTGAAAACCAGGAGGCTGTAATCCTCCTGGGTCCGGAAGAGAGCCAGGCGCAGAAGGGGAGCCTCGGTAAGCTGGAACCCCTTCATGCGGTCCTCCTGCAGGAAGGAGTCGAAACGGCGTTCCTGCTCCCCGGGAGAAAGGCCCCGCCAATCCTCGCGCGTCCAGGGGACGTCAACCTCTTCCCGCACTATCTGGAGGGGTTCTTTGTCCCGTTCCCACAGGAACAGGGTTCTCAGGACGGCGTGGCGCTGAACGACGCGCGACCAAGCCTCCTCGAACGCCTGCTGTTTCACATTTCCCCGCAGGTGGAAGCACATTTGCTGGAAGTACACGCCCGATTCCGGCTCCGCCAGGGTGTGGAAGAGCATGCCCTCCTGCATGGGAGAAAGGGGATATATGGCTTCGACGTTCTTAGGCATCGGTTTCTGGGGCCCCCGATTCCCCCAGCTGAGACATGATATCATCTAACTCTTCCTGGCTC
>JAPKYC010000042.1 GCA_026394505.1 Methanothrix sp. | reverse complement strand
GGCTGTACTGGTAGACAAGAGGATCACCAGCAGGCTCATGGAGCCCAAGTCCATTGAGAAGATCTTTCAGATAGACAATCACATCGGCGCCGCCACTTCCGGCCTGGTTGCTGACGCCAGAGTCCTGATCGACAGAGCCAGAGTAGAGAGCCAGATAAACCGGCTGGTCTACGACGAGCCCATTGGAGTAGAGGCCCTGGCCAAGAAGATCTGTGACTTTAAGCAGCAATACACTCAGTACGGCGGAGTTCGGCCCTTTGGAACGGCGCTGCTCATCATCGGCGCAGAGGAGGATAGAACTCGCCTCTTTGAGACCGACCCGTCCGGCGCTTTATTGGAATACAAGGCCACGGGCATCGGAGCGGGCAGATCGGCAGTGATGGAGGTCTTCGAGGAGAAGTACAGAGAAGACCTGGTCATGGATGAAGCCGTGCTCCTGGGCCTGGAGGCACTCTACAAGGCCGCGGAGGGCAAGGTAGAGGCGGCCACAACTGAGATTGGAATCATCAAACTGGGCGATAAGAAGTTTTACAAGCTGACTGAGAAGGAAGTAGCCGCTTATGTGGAAAGGATGAAGGCTGCGCTCGCCGCCGGCAAAGTTGAGAAGGAAGAGTTGGGAGAGAAGGGAGAGGCATAGGAATGGTTAGACTGGATGACGCCGTTCCTGCCAGACTCAAGACCCACGGAACCACCTTTGAGGTTTTAGTGGATCCCGATGGGGCCCTGGCCCTGAAGCGAGGGGATAGCGTCAGCCTGGAAGAGATCCTGGCAGTAGAGGATATCTTCGAAAATGCCTCTCGCGGAGACCGCAGTCCGGAAGAAGATCTGCAAAAGGCCTTCGGCACGTTGGAAGTCCTGCCCATTGCCGAGATCATCATCAAGAAGGGCGAGATCAGCCTGACGGCTGAGCAGAGAAAGCAGTTCATCGAGAACAAACGGCGGCAGGTCATCGAGGTCATAGCCAGAAATGCTATCAATCCCCAGACCAAAACTCCTCACCCGCCGGGGAGAATCGAGCAGGCCATGACCGAGGCCCGCGTCAATATCGATCCCACGAAATCTATCGACGAGCTGGTCAAGATCGCCATGAAGGCCATCCGGCCTCTCATCCCCATAAGATTCGAGGAGGTTGAGGTGGCGGTAAAAATCCCTCCCGCGTATGCTCCTAAGGCTTACGGCGAAGTCGCCGCTTTTGGCAAGCTCACCCGGGAGGCATGGCAGAACAATGGTTCTTGGATTGGCGTGGTCCAGATACCGGCGGGCATGCAAACAGAATTCTATGCCCTTGTCAACCGGCTGACCAGAGGCGAAGCTGAGACGAAGCTTCTTAAGCATTGAGGATGGGAGTTAAAAGCGCATGGATCGCAAGGTGGTAGTACCAGGTGATCTTCTCTCTGAAGATGCCAAGAGGTCGGGCGAGGGGACGTATGTAAAGGATGGAAGCGTCTACTCCTTGCTATATGGTCTTGCGAACTTCAGGGATAAGATAAATGTCATACCCCTGGCGGGAAAGTATGTACCCGGACCGGGGGACAACGTCATAGGTGTGGTGAAGGATATAACCTTCTCCAATTGGATCGTGGATATAAACTCGCCCTACGACGGGCTACTGCACATCTCTGAGTTCCCGAAAAGGATCGAATCGGACGAGATGTCCAAGCATTTACGCATCGGCAGCTCTATCATGACCCGGGTGACGGATGTAGATCCCACTATGAAAGTGGAGCTTACTTTGAACGACAAAAAGCTCGGCGAGATCAAGGCCGGCCAGGTCATCGAGATAAGCCATACACGAGTTCCCAGGCTAATCGGCAAGGGCGGCTCCATGATCAGCATGCTGAAGAAAGAGGTAAACTG
>JAPKYC010000121.1 GCA_026394505.1 Methanothrix sp. | reverse complement strand
GCACGGTAATCTAATGCCATCGATCTACCTTTCAGAGACCAGGGGAGGTTTAACTCTTTTGACTGCCTCTCTAATATCCTCGGACTTGACCGTCTTTCTCTTGGCGTGATTGGCCCAGCCGACCGCCTCACGGGCCACCTCCAGGCCATAGCTCTCTAAAACCTCTGCCAGCGCATCCCTCGCGCCTTCGCTCACTCTCTTAGCCCCCGCCTCGCGGATGAGTCTGGCGACCGGGGCAACAGGAAGTATCGGCATTTGTCATACACCTCATAAATCCGGATTTCGCGGCCTGAAGAGATAAAATTTAAACCTTCTAGTGCTACAATCCCGAATAAGCAGTCTATCCACCTGCAATTCCATATATAATTTTTGTTGGGCAAAGGTTTTCATTATCAGCACCTATTAAAAGATCGCACTGACATTATAGCTTTATTTTAAATATAAAGCCAGAAGAGGGGGAAAATCCGGAAAGTGGATGGGAAATGTTATTTATGTTGCCGCGAATACCATTAGCAAGAGAGGAGTGGACGATGAGCAAGCTGGTATGTAAGGCAATTATTTACAAAGATCTAGAAGATGTTTATGGTCCCTGTGGATGCGGTATGAATCTGGCCACTTTGCCCATACTTCTTCCCCGAGACTGGGTCATCGTGGAGCGTCCCACCCAGGCGGAGTATGACGAATTCGGCAAGGGCTTTGATTTCAGGCGAACCTCGGGATTCGCCTGCAACCAGGTCTTTGAGCATGAGATGGAGGGTAAAGAGTACATGGCCAACTTCTCCTGCTGCTCGGAGTGTGCTGAGAAGGCGGTAGAGCGCGGGTATGCGACCTATGCCAAGAAATCCTATCCCAGAGCACTGCGCTGAAAAGATAAGAGGTATCCCTTTGAAGTACATAGTATATTCCACACCGTCCTGCCCCAAATGCGAACAGCTCAAAGCGGCGCTGGGGAAGGCCGGCATCTCTTTTGAGAATCAGGATATGAGCACCCCCGAGGCCCTCACGGAGCTTCGCATTAACGGGGTATTCACCCTTTCTGCGCCCGTGCTTCAGGCGGATGATAAGTTCTACACGATAGAGGAGCTTTTCACCGGAGAGAAGCTTGTCGATCTGGCCGAGATCCTCAATAGCTAGAACTCCCGGCCCCGCACGCGACTTATATCGAAGACCGCGGTGCTGGCTACATGCATCACCGCGAAGGTGCCGGCTTGAATGGGATCGGTCACCACCAGATCCGCCTGATCGGGAACCGACCCTGCCATCTTCAGGGCAATAACCGGAATCCCTTCCGCTTGAAGCCTTTTCACCTCTTTCGTGATGCGTCCGCCCATGAGTGCCCCGGCCAATACCAGTATAGAGGCGCGCGGCAGCCGGCGCACAGCGCTTACGGCATCGGCAATAGCATCTTCTCCCACCAGGGGAATGGTATCCACGCTGATGCGCTCTCCTCGCAGATTATGCCGGTCGGCCTCGCTCACCGCCCCCACCGCGACCTGAGCCACCTGAGCGCCGCCGCCTATGATGATCACCCTGGATCCGTAGATCTTCTCGAAAGGCTCGTGGATGGTGACATCGAAGATGGAATCAAAAGTGGCCAGCTCTTCTACCATTCTACGAACATCCTCCGCCGGGAGGGCGATCTCCATATAAACGGAAGCTTTGCCCCGGTTCATGCCCCTTTCCACTACGAACTGCTGAGTGTAGACGATGTTGCCGCCCCTTTTGGCCACCGCGCCGGCGATGTCGCGCAGCATTCCCGGGCGATCCAGACATATCACATTAATCGCTGTGCTCATATCTTGCCTCATTAGGTGCTGGGAAACTTTAATATGACGAGTGGTTTACTTTATGCCGATGGAGTTTTGTCCCCAATGTAAGAGCATGATGATGCCCAAGGACGGCATGATGGTCTGCAGAAAGTGCGGCCACAAGATACCGAAAGCTGCCGGAGAATCCATGGTCAGCAAGACCAAGCAGCTGGATCGCGTAGTGCCTGTCTTAGAGCAGGAGTCGGCGTGCCTGCCAACTACCAATGCCAGGTGTCCGGAGTGCGGCAATAATATCGCATACTGGTGGCTTCGTCAACTGCGTTCTGCTGATGAGAGCGAGGTTCGCTTCTTCCGCTGCACCAAATGCAACAGAACCTGGCGAGAGTATGACTAAGCATCAACTATATTAAATATTAAATGGTTCGGATAGAGGAGGGTCAAGGAATGTTCAAGGCAGTAATCAACGCAGAAACTCTGCGCGATGCAATCGATTCAGTCTCTTCTCTGGTGGATGAAGTCAAGTTCTCCATATCGGAAAATGGCCTGGAACTGAAGGCTGTAGACCCAGCGAACGTGGCTATGGTTTCGCTAAAGATTGTCAATGAGGCCTTCGAATACTTCAAAGCCGATACTTGTGAAATCGGCATAGACCTGGTTCGGCTCAGTGATGTGCTGAGCATGGCCGACAAGGGCGAAAATGTCCAACTGGAGCTGGAAGAGGAGAGCCACAAGCTGAAGATTGGCGTGGGATCTCTCTCCTACACCTTAAGCCTGATCGATCCCACAGCCATCCGGAAAGAGCCGCGCATACCCGAGCTGGATCTTCCCGCCCACGTAACATTGCCGGGCGTGGAGCTACGCCGGGCGGTAAAAGCCGCAGAAAAGGTCAGCGATCATGTAATACTGGGCGTCTCTGATGAAGGCTTTTACATGGAGGCCAAAGGAGACATCGATTCGCTCAAGCTCAAGATCCCCAGCACCGAGCTTTTGGGCATGAAGCCCGGCGAGGCCAGGAGTCTCTTCTCCCTGGACTATCTGGAAGACATATCCAAATCCATCAGCAAGGCGGGCGAGGTCACCTTAGAGATGGGCATAGACTATCCGCTGCGCGTTCACTTCAAGCTGGGCCAGTTTGTGGAGATCAATTACCTCTTAGCTCCCAGAATTGAGCAGGAATGAGGATCTCCGATTACCCTTTTACGGAAGTTGCTGCGGAACAGGTGCGTGCGGCCGGCTACTCTTTAGAAAGCCTTCTTTGCAAAACCTCTTTTAAGACGGTACGGGGCCGGGCCGCAGAAAGGGTGGCAGGGGCCATGAGCGGCACTATTTCGGAAAGCTGGGGCAATACGGAGGCTGAGCTTTTGGCTGAGCTTCTCTCTTACCCCCTGGCCAGAGTCATGGTCTCTTGTCTAGGCGATGCCATTTTGCTGCGCCGCTATGCCCTGGCCGAGGCAAAGCTGGCCTATAAAAGGATGCAAGATGAGAAGGATGGGTTGGCAATCATCGCGGACGACCTGGGGCTTCATCCCCAGGGCCCCGGCCCCTACAAGATTCATTTTTCCGAGTACATTCGAGCGGCGCATGGCATGCACAGCCCCAAATGGAAGCTTACGAACAGGGATCTCTTGCATGGCTACCTCACCATTACAGAGGAGGAGCTGAAACGAATCATGGAAGAGGCTGCAAGGGAGAAGGTCCTAAAAGGGCTGCCTTTGCTCGTAGACGAGAAGATTTGCGCCTCCCTCCAGGAATACCTGGGGCCGCTTAAAGAGCAACTGGAGATCATAAGAGCCCGCGACAAGGTGGACCTGGGCAAGGTGGAAGAGGGGGCGTTCCCCCCTTGCATCAAGAAGATGCTCTCCGATGTAGCCAAAGGCGTCAACCTGGCCCACAGTGCGCGCTTTGCTCTGGTCAGCTTTCTTTTGCAGATCAATATGACTGCTGTTGAGATCGTATCTCTCTTCAACACCAGCCCGGACTTTGATGAGGAGAGGACAAGATACCAGGTGGAGCATATCGCGGGAGCCTCCGGCACATTTTACAAGCCGCCAGCCTGTGCCACCATGACCACCTACGGCAACTGTCCCGGCGAGGACGAACTTTGCCGCAGGATAAGGCATCCCCTCAGCTATTATGAGCGGAGGATGAGGACCTTTAGGCCCCTTTTGCCCGAGAAAGAGCAGAAACAAGGGACTTGAGCCGAACGTCGCCAGCATTCGTTGGCCTGGCCAGCAATTTTATCTCATCGTTGCTCAGGGGCTTAAAGCCCAGGCCCGCATCGATCGCGGCCTGCTTTTCTGCAAAGCCCACCTCCGCCCGCCCGGAGGCGACGGCTGCCGCCACCGCCGAATGCGTCCTGGCCACTCGCACATACTGGGGATGGGTCAGGCCCAGGGCCAACAGGTGTCGCTCAAATTCCGCATGCATGGCAAAGTCCCGGTGCCAGGCCACAATTCGCCTTTCAGAAAGGTCCGACAATGCGCCGGCATCCCGGAAGACCAGGCCCAGCTCTCTTTTAGATTCCCAGATCAAGGCCATCCCTTCAGGCACCGCTTCCGGCCCGCAAATACAGGCCAGGTCAGCCACGCCGTCCTCCAGGTAGAGCCCGGCTCGCACCGAGCCGGTATTTAGAAGTCGGAGATGCCATGGCACTCTTTCTGCCAACTGCTCCAGAAGGATGCAGTTTTCCCCCGCCACCACCAGATCGGCAGCTTCCACATCACTAAAGAGATTCACCTCTACCTTCTCGCCCTTCTCCAGATACTCGACGCCTGAAGGGATGTCTATGACCCCATCTGCCCCGGTCAGGGTGGTGATGGAGCCGCTGCCCTTGTCCACCGGATAGACCAGCTCGCCTGATAGGCCCACGGCCAGCATCTGGCGGCGGCCATCGAATCGCATCGGTCCGGCCAGCCGTCCTGCCACCCTTTTTCTGGAATGCTTTTGGCCTAAAGCGGCGCGAATGGCGGGAGCGGCCAGGCAGGAGAAGACGGTAAGCGCACTGGTGGGATAGCCGGGCAGGCCCAGGCAGGGTTTGCCTTCGATTGTGCCGAAGATGGTTGGCTTGCCCGGCTTGAGGTTCACGCCGTGAAATGTCAACTCGCCCACCTCCTCCAAAACCTGAAAGATCATGTCCCCAGCCCCGGCGGAGGTGCTGCCGCTCACCAGGACCATGTCGCACTCGTCTGCCATTTTCCTCAGCCTTTCGGCCATAGATTCCATTTCATCGGGAAGGATGCCATAGGGAACGGCACGAGCACCGCAGTCGGCAACCGCGGCTGCGATGGTGTAGGTGTTGATGTCATAGATTTGGCCCGCGGCCAGAGGCCGTCCGGGCGGCACCAGCTCATTGCCGGTGGAGGCCACGCCCACTCTGAGGCTACGCACTGCCACTTCTGTCCGGCCCAGAGCCGCCAGAACCCCAATCTCGCGCGCTGCTAGCTTTGTGCCGGGAAAGAGCACGGCCTCGCCAAAAGAGATATCGCTTCCCGTCGCCTGCACGTTCTCACTGCCGTAGACGGGCCTTCTGATCAGGACACGGTCACCCTGCATCTGACAGTATTCGATCATGACCACCGCATCCGCGCCAGGAGGCATCATGGAGCCGGTGGAGACCTCGGCAGCTTCGCCCCGCGCCACCTGCAGGTGGGGGAGAACGCCCATGGGAACGCAGCCAGCGAGGCGCAGGCAAACGGGCCGGTCCTCTCTGGCGGCCAGGGTGTCCTTCGCCCTCAGGGCAAAGCCGTCCATGGAGGCGCGAGAGAAGCCGGGCACATCCAGAGAGGAGACGACCTTCTCAGCCAGGATGCGGCCCCTGGCCTCTTGCAGCGGTACAGCTTTCGTTGCCGCTTGAGGAGGACGGCTGAAGACTATTGATTGGGCTTCCTCCAGCGAGATGAGGCTTCTAAACTCTTTGCGCATGACGCTCTTTTTGGGCGTGAGAAGATATAAAAGGCTCTTCGATGCAAGAAAAGGACGGAATAGGTGCGATAGGACTGCACGAGAAACTCCCGAACAAAAAATTGAACTAGCAAAAGGATGAAAGGTACAAAGACATGTCAGAGGTAAAAGCCACTGTCTCTCTTCCTGTTGCCTTGGCCCAGCAGGTTCAGGAGCAGATTCAAGCAGGCCGTTTTCCAGATCTTGACAGCCTGGTGGTGGAAGCGCTCCGTCGATACTTGGAGAGCCATAGGGATGAGTTGATGGAGCATTTCATTCGCAAGGACTTGGAGTGGGGACTGCAAGGCGATGACTGAGGCGGTCCTGGATGCCGG
>JAPKYC010000205.1 GCA_026394505.1 Methanothrix sp. | reverse complement strand
GATCGTAGCCTCGCGGCGCAGCGCAGAGCAACAGATCAGGTGTGATGAAGGCGGCTACATCGACATCTGCCACCAGCACGTCCGTTCTTCCGGCAAAAGCTCTGACCTGGGCTTCGGCCAGTCTGCCCGTAACCAGGAGGACTTTCATGGCAAAGGTATTGTCAGTCTGATTGCTTAAAGCAGTATCTTCCCGGTCAGGGTTATGCGCACCTATTTGGTCTTGCCCCTGGGCACCGCATCCAGGGCCCCAAGCTCGCCCAGGCGGGCCGCTTGACGGGAGAGGCCCCGGATGGCCTGCATCGTCAGCTCGCCGCGCGTGTCCGGCTCCACTTCGGGACGGACGAGGACTATTGTGTCTTTGCCATCCACTCCGTATTTCACAATCAATGCTTTTACATGTGACAATTGCATGATACTTCAAATGGAAGGCAGGGCCCAGGGGCACGGGTGCGAGCTGAGATGCGAGTTTTAACCAGGGGTTTACGGACTTTCACCACAAAGATCACAAAGCGCACAAAGGACGCACGGAGCCGATTTTTGCATGGTTTTTATGATTTTGGAAACCTGGGTTTCAAAATCGTTCATTTCGTTCCCCGCTGGAGAGAACATCTTTCGGCCTTGGTCTGGTTAATCCTTCAACTCCATCGAAATGCCTATCGAAGCTGATTATTTCCAAATTGAGCTTCTTGGCAACATATGATTGGAGCGCATCATCAAAATCCAAGCCTACTTCCATCTCGTCGATGACTGCGATCTCATCTCTTAGATCGGTATTATAGATGCTCAGCCCCTTCATCTATTCTGAGCAGGGCTTGACAATCATCTTTATGTCTCCGCTTCAGCATTGCCTCCAGAAAGATGTTGGTATCAATCAGATACAACCTTTCTCACCCAGATATCTCTTGCAGCATGTTGAAGATCAACAGAGTCTATATCGATGTCTTTTAGAAGGCCTACGATTCTATCAGCATTTGATTCAATTATCTCAATTTCAACCTCATCTCCATCTTTTAGATCCAGCTTCTCCAGAGGTTTTAGAACATTGTTTTCGTATCTCACTTTTACGGGCATCATGCTCTATTTATGCTTTCTTCCTTAAAGAATTATCTGCTTTGTCTTGCCCATTTGCACCGGATTCAAAGCTCGGCCAGGCGGGCCTGACGACAAGAGACTTTACCCCCTGAGAGGCTCAAGCGCTGGGAGGTATTGGTAGTAGTAGCTGGTGGGATCTTGCTTGCTTTTCAGGTTTATATCTGATATACAAATTTGGTTTGCAAACTATCACCACAGAGCGCACAGAGAGCACAGAGGACGCACAGAGACGAATTTTGCACGGTTTGACTTCTGTGTCTCTGCGGTTAATATTCGTAGCTGAATAATCAGATCCGATGGTTTACGAAATTATACCACAGAGTCACAGAGCGCACGGAGGACGAACGAACGGAGACGACTATTAACCTGGATTTTGGATCATAACGATTTTCCTTGCAGGCATTGGAGTGCAGAAGCGTTTAGTTGCATGATTGTGAAATTGATGCAATAATCGACAGGTTTAAATGTGAGGGGATGTAATGCAAGTGCGATGCCGCAAAAGATCACACTGACCCTCCGGCCCACGGCCAGCTTTGAGATGCCTTACAGCGAGGGCTACCAGCTCTACTCTGCACTGCTCGGCATCATGGGGGAGGACGATTCTGCTATGGCCAAACACACGCATGACTCGCCCATCAGCTCCATCTCCCTGGGCCCCCTGGAGGGCCGGTTCGGGCGCTGCCAGCGCCCCATGCACAAGGCCGCCGATGTGGGGGAGAGGTACGATCTGGCGGTGGGGATAACTGATCAAAAGGAGGTTGAGATCTTTCGCGCCATCATTGCATCGTTGGTCTTGAAGGAGCGAAATCTGAGGCTGGAGAAAGGAGAGCTACGGGTGGAGGAGCTGGCCAGCTCTACGGCGAGCTTCGAGGATCTGGTTCGCTCCGCAGGGGAGATCAAAGAGCCTTGTCTTGATTTTCAGTTCAAGTCGCCGACCTGCATCCAGTACAAAAACACCAAGGTCTTTGAGATGTTCCCGCATCGAGAGGCGGTCTTTCACTCGCTTCTTTCCAAGTGGAACGCAGTCTGCCCGATAGAGATGAAGATGAGCATGGAGCGGGACGATATGGCCCGCTTCATGATCGAGAAGCCGCTCGTCTACGAGACGCACAGCATAGTAGTAAACACGGTCTTCGATAGGGTCAAAGGGCACCCAAGGCCCATTATGAGGCAGGGATTCACAGGGTGCTGCCAGTACACATTCACCAGGAACGCCCCGGAGGGCCTGCGGAACGGGATTGTGGCCCTGGCAAAATTTGCGGAGTACAGCGGGGTAGGGAGCGCAGTCGCCCGCGGGTGCGGGGCGGTGGCTGTGGGAGTGGGAGATGGCGTGGGTGTAGGAGCAGGGGGACGTTCAGGTAATGAAAAAGACATTCATTAACATTAACTGATCCAGGGACCGAGGGAAAAAAGGAACGTTAATACATTTCGATACTAGCCCAGGGCATCGAAGCCCCTGCCATCATTGGCAGCAGATGCCTGTTGTCAGTCTCACGGCTGGCCGCCCTTTAAAGATCTACAATCTAGTAAATTTTGCAGTGAATGCGGTGCCAAGATCAGTGCCAAGGCTGAGGTCTGCCCCAAGTGCGGGGTCAGGTCAGCAACAACTGTCGTCAGCGAGCACAACAAGACTACCGCAGCCCTACTGGCTCTGTTTCTGGGGGGCTTAGGCTTGCACAAGTTCTACCTGGGCAGAACAGGAATGGGTTTGATCTACCTGGTTTTCTGCTGGACACTGGTTCCTGCACTCATCAGTCTGGTAGAGGGAATACAGTTCCTGAGCATGTCCGAGTCTGAGTTTGCAATAAAGTACAAGTGAAGAAGCTAAGTAAGGAGTTGGTAGCGATAATTAAACCCAAGGTTACGGAATATAACCACAGAGGCACAGAGCGCACAGAGGACGAACACGGAGATTATTATGTTTTTCTATGATAATCCCATAAAATAGCGGAGAGCCACTTTCGGTGATAGGGATTCGTCAAAATTGCAGTGGCATGAATACGGAGCACCATGATTGCATGAATGTGGATCAATTGCACCTATCGACAGGTTTATATGACTTCGGATGTTACTGTGGTATCGATGGCTAAGAGGTTTGCGCTCATCACACATCGGTTCCTCGAATTCGATCTGCTTTCAGGCGAAGAGGATCAACCGGACTCTGCTTTGATGGCGAGAAAGATGGAGAAAGTTGGGCCTGACCAAAAGCAGAGGTTCGCGGGCTGCAGCAGGAGCGTGGCCGGGGGCACGCCCGCGAGCGCGAGGACGGGGGCGCGGGCCCGGAGCGCCCACGGGTGCACGGGCGCACGCGGGGAAGGAGCGGCGAAGGTGACGGTGGGGGAGGTGGTGAGGTAATGATTAATATTTTGGATTCAGACGATTTGGAAGAATACAAGTTAGAGGATCTGGAAAATATCACAAACGAGAAGTTGGGTGATTATAAAGAAATAAAACTTCGTATCAAAGAGTACGTGCAAAATGTTCTACCACATCTGTTTAAGGAATCCGCTCGATTAGACGCAAAATTTAACAAAGCACTGAGCTTTTCCGCCCATGTAATTACAGCAGTATTTACTGGATCAATTTTGTACGTATATGATAGGATATCGACTGAACAAGAACTCCCAAATTCTCATGACATGAGACTACTTTGCACAGCACTTACCCTTCATGATATCAATAAATATTGGAACGAAATAACTAATTCCAGAAATAAAGGTAATTATTATAATTTAATTCAAGACTATTTTGAAACAGATCCTTTCAAGATAAAAGCATACTTCCCCGAATGGGAGAGTGAGCTGGATGAGATTGTTTTTTTAGTTCAACATGCGGAGGAAAGGGATGTTTCGCAGTGTGAATCAAGATTCTTTCAGCCCAAATACGCCAGACTTCTACCATACGTAAAATTCGGAGATAAGGTCGCTAGTTTAGGTAAATCTGAATACCCATTGCAGGATATTCAAAAGCTACTGAACAGCTGTGGATACAACGTGCACATCTTGCTACTGCCTGAAATGCCGCATCAATTACTATCTCAGATTGTATATCGAAGCGCTAAGCAATATTTGGTCCAATCCAACGGGATTCCGCTACTCATATCTCCCCAGGGAATCTTATATCTGTCTTCAAATAAAATAAACATTAATGCATCGGAGTTAAAAAATTTAATTAGCAAGGAACTTGTAAGAAATACGAATGCTAAACCAACATTAAATAACAAAAAATTCGATCTATCTCCGATACTATCAATCCCGCTTGATACACAGACACGTTTTAAGATTTATGTAGGATCAGTACGAGAGAGAACTGAAGCAGGCTTGTTGAGCGTTCTTGGAAAGACAATTTACCCACCAGAAGAAGATGTCCAGGAAGCACTAGCATGTATTTCCTATTTTATATACAATGATAAAAAAGGAAATGATTGGACAACGTTTCCCAAATTGGAGAAGGAACTAAATGATGAAAAGTTGCGAAATGAGTTAAAGAAGATAGGAGTTATCCGAGATACATTCGCGAATCAGGAAGATGTAGGTGGGCAGAATTGCAAGTCATACACAGTTCATGAAATTGTTAATAATCAGAATAATTTGAAAGATACCTTGAGATTACTACACGATCCTCTCAAAAAAGTAATTTTGTCTAAATTAGAGGATGAATCATCCGCTTTAGATTCAATAATTGAATTATTATGCGCTCAAAATGGGGAAATATCTAAGGGCCTTGTTGAGATGAGCGTCCCAAAAGGAAATGAAGATACTTGCTTCAAATGTGGTGCAATTGCTAAGAAGGAATACAAGCCAGGAAAGCACTTCATGCAATCAGGAGGCTTCACCAAACGTGCAACCTTGAATGATCAATATAAACGAGAATGCGACGTCTGCCAGATGGAGCATTTATTGATTGATAATTTGATACAAAAGAGTGGATTTAGAGTAACAGATAATGTTATCTTCTTCTATTTCTATTTTGATTCGATATTTGTGAATGTGGACATGTTCCACGAACAAATGAGTAAGGTGCAAATAAGCGTCCAAGGAACAAAAACAGAAAAACTCGGTTTAACATTTCGGCTGGGCGACTTTGAGACACCGTTCCATATTGAGCCTATGGCAATCAAATTACCACCAGGTATGCGAGAGCAATCGAGCAAAAGCACTCGCAGAGCACGAGCGATCCACACAGCCATAAAAGCTTGCCTGGACTGTGGCTGCAAATGCGTAGTAACCAGTCCGTACACGCTCATGCGCATGTACAACGGAGTGTTTTACAACGAACGGCCAACAACGCTCGAAAAGACCATGGAGCTAGACAATATTAAGAATTTTAGAACTGCTCGACTTATTGATCAGAGACTCGACTTCATAAACCAATTAGATGGCATGAAAGGATTGCACCGCGTGCAGAGCTTCGAACCGATCACAGTGATTCCTTTTGTAAAAAGATCCGCTGAGAATTTCGACGCTTGGGTAAACAAAAACGGAGATTATTTAACAACATTATTTGGAGATGGGAGTATGGATATGAAAGAGCTTGCCGAAAAGGGGGTTAACCTTTTCGGAGCACATCGATTTAGTGGCTCGTATAAACGTGTGAAAATCTTCAGGACTGCAATGGATTCATTGGTGGCGTTTAAGGCACAAAACTATCCCGAAGAAGAAGCAATACGTTTTGCCGCAGCGGAAGTCTGGAAAGACGTATTACGCGAGCAGTATAGCCCTAAGAAAGGGAAAGACATCCCTGCAGAGTGTCTTGATTTTGTTGAAAGCATCGCAAAGTACCTGAAAGAGCATGGACTTTGGAATGTAAAGAAAATATCCCAATGGGGAAATCCATTGACGGATATTTATGAATTTGAATATATCCAAAATATAAAAAGTAAGGGTGAGAAACAATGAACTGGTCTGAGCTTAAGAATAGCATACCAAACGATGGATTTGCCCAAAAATATGAAGTCTACAGAAGAGCAAGACCAACTGTAACCTTGGTGATACTGAGGACTGTCACAGACCCGATCCTTTTCAGAAGCTCGGACCCGGAGAGAGCCGAGACTCAAGAGTTCAACGGGATAATTCATGCCCAAGTAAATGGAGAGAAGTTCGTAAGCAAAGAGCGCTTAGCCGGATTGAATCTTTGCCGGGAGCTTGATGAAAACGAAAATATTATCTCAAAGGAATATACCTACAACGAACCGATAAACAGCCTTCCCAAATCTCAAACGGCAGACATGCTTACTTATGGGCTTGCAGGCACTGTTTCTGGTGCTACATTCTCACAAAAGAGTCGCGTGATCGAAGGTTACACCTACGGTTTAGAGCCCTACGATTTGATGAACCGAGAAGCACACAATGCTCTTTACGAAAGCGGCACGATGAGAGATGAATCTGGCGGACAATCCGAGAGCTTCTTTCATCCCGTAAAAGTACAGCCAGGTACTCATTTCATCCATTTTGTCACATTGGAAGCAGGCACAAAAGAGATGTTATTATACGTAATTCATAACATTCTTGGTACAGGTAGATATGGGGCTAGGGAAACGCGAACCGGCAGGGACATGAAAAACGAGATAGTCGGCCTGATAACATCCTCGGCAGATAGCAGTCTGAGTTGTGGAGAACTAATCCGAGATCACATTACTGAATCCAAGGACGAATTATCACAGGCAGATCTCAAGGCAGTTATCTCGATATACATTGGCAAACACAAAAGAGCAGATTGGAAAATATACCACACGGAGAACTTTGAGATAAGTGGCGGAGAAAAGAATCCGGTCTGGCTAACAAATCTAATCGATACTGGAACTCGTTTGAAAGAGGAAGACTCCGCTATCCTGAAGAGTGCCCTTGAAATTTTGCGTAACGAAGGATTGGAATCAGTTAAGAAGACTGAGAAAAAAGTAGAGAAGAAAAACGGCACCGATCAGAACAAACTTGACGAGGGAAACGGAGTAATCTAAAACTCGATTGGTGATAGATGTGGAGATAAAAACATATCATGCTACCCTCCACTCTCCGCTTTTTTATTCAAGCTCGGAGGGTGTGTTGGTCAGTGCAGATCGCATATTGGGAAGCACAGCACTTACTTATGCACTTGCATACACCCTTGGTCTTCTTGAAAAGCGTTACTTCCTTTATGGAGACGAGGCATTCAATCATCAGTATCATGAACTTGCCGATATCGGCTTGTTTGTGAGCGATGCAAGACCCATCGACGTAAGTTTCAAAGAAGAGACTTTTAAAAGCACAGAATACTTGTCTGAAAGAAGTCTCACCGTGACTGTACCGAGTGGAGCTGGCGGAGAGAAGGGCGATATGGGACGGTTTACAAAGACTGACCCACGTTGGATGAGTAGCGACTCTCCGGCATCTATCAAAAAAGTACGACGATATATTGGATTAGCTCCTGGCAGCACATTTGAATTTACTGTATGGTCAAAAGAGCAAATTCCAGATGATTTTTTCTTGACTCTGGGAATTCGCAGGAGCGGAGAATTGCGAGCAAAAAAAACGAAACTTGCAAATAAAGTACATCTGAATCTTTACATGCTGAAAGAGGTCTACGGTATTAGCGATGGATCTTCAGGAGACAAAAGACTTAATCTTATAGACGTTTACAACGCCTCTGAAAAACTTGTGAGAGGAAGCGATTCGAGAAAACAGCATCTACTAGATGTAGACATTAATTTTTGTAATGATAAAATAATACCACTTATCTTTGGAGGTTAAGCAAATGGTATTTGTTGATGAAGTTCATCTTCCTGTTGTTAGAGACTCCGATGAGACTCTACGTTCTTTTCAAAAAGAGTTCATCGATTGCGCAAAAAACACAAATGCCAACGTTATTCAGCTTATCGCTCCTACCGGCGCAGGCAAAACTCTCTGCTTCGAAAAGTTAATGAAAGATGAAATGGGAGTGACACATAAAACACTCCTTATTTATCCGACGAATGCCTTGATAAAAAGCCAGCTTGAACGGTTTACTAAAGACAAAAAATTTCGGGCAATAAACATATCTTCAAAAATCCTCACCAAAAAAGGGGAAGAACGGTCAAGAGAACTTTATGGGCTGTTGTCACGCTATGATATAATACTAACCAATCCAGATATTTTCCAGGCAATTATTGGTCATATGTATAAAAACCTAACAGGGGACTTAATTCAAGCATTTTCCTTTTTTAAGTATATTATCTATGACGAATTTCATACTTATCGGGAATTTGAGTTGAGTGGAATCTTAAATCAAATAGGTCTATTTCTCAACATGAGTTCATGTAAAGTGATTCTGAGTAGTGCAACGCCTAAAGATGAAATAATCGAACTTCTAAACCTCGTGAGAGTTGGAGCAGACCGCCACCCTCCGCAAATTGAAAGAGTTGACGCGAAGGCATGTAGCAACAATGAAGGAGTAGTCATAAGACATAAGACAAAAGTAGAATTTCGTCAAGGAAAAATCATAGATCATATCGAGCAGGTTGTCGAAAATCTCAAAGAAGCCGTTGGCAATATTGAAGTAAATGAACCACGAATTTTATTTATATTTGATACAGTGAAAGATAGTAATCGGTTTTATTATCGCTTATCCAGTGAGTATCCAGAATTGTATAAATATGCTGAGAAAGACAATGGATACGATACGAATAATCAAGATGGATATGCACAAGACTTTACCAAACCAATTCTCATCTCAACAAATAAGAGCGAAGTAGGACTTGATTATCCGATAAAGCTTCTTTTTATGGAAGACGGCTTCAGCATAGACTCATTTATCCAGCGTTTTGGTCGTGCTGCGCGGCACGAGCCAGCAGACTGCTATATTTTTACAAAAAAAGAAGCTAATCCTCTCTTTTCAGAGGATACGGTTACCTATGAACAATTCTTTGAAATTATTAAGCATATTACTAAAGATTACAATATTCAGACAAAGAAGGTGCGCACCCTTTTCACATTCAGACAAGCGCTAGCTATTAGTGACTATAAAGAACAGAGGAAGGGAGACCTGAAAGGTTTTTTCGCTCCTGAATCTGGAAGTAGTTATAAATTATGGCTCTCATTTTTCTCCATACTAAATAATCGTAATAAGGAGGACTTTGTCGATAGAGATTTAAAGCGCTTAAATAACTTTGTCACGGATATCAAGAAGGCCTGCAGAAGTCTTCGGGGTCGCTCTCTTCAGTTTCCAGTAGTATATCAGAGAGGACATGAAATTCGACGAACGATGTATGATGTTCTATCTGTTTTAAACCAAGTCCCTGCGTCTGTGAGGAAAACAAAAGACGGCTTAGAAATAGTGGAAGAAAAAAGTGATGCTTCAGGTCCATTCATCCAGGCAATGACCATATCATACCTTCCTGCGCCGATTAATTATCAGAAGCGCAACGAACAATTCAGAGATGAGATAGATATCATAGCCAGGAATGCACTAGATGTTTTTCCAGAGAAGCAGCAAAAGTTCCTGCTTTTCTGCATTCATTCGTTATGCAATTCTGTTGAGGCCGATCGGGTTGTCTCACCTGACGAGGTAATCCTCTGGAACAACAAAGTAATACCCTTAAAGACTGACGCACTGGAGTTCGACAATGACTGAACACGACCTCCCCCTCGTCAACACCTCTGACCTCAACCAGTACCTCTACTGCCCCCGCCGGCTCTACTACCTGATGTTCTACCACACCCAGGGCCTGAACTTCGTTCTGGCTGATGGCCGCTCGAAGCACGCTCACCAGAGCCGCCGGGGCCAGTGGTACCGGGAGATGTACCTGCGGTCGGAGAAGCTCCACCTGCACGGCAAGATCGATCTCCTGGAAGGAAAGACAAATATGACGCCAGTGGAGCGCAAGCATGGGACCTCCTTTTTCGACAACGACGAGGTCCAGCTCGCCGCCTACTGCATGCTCCTGGAGGACTACCTGGACGAGCCGGTGCGCATGGGCTACCTCTACCTCTTCGGCACCAACGAGCGCTATGCGATTACTATTACCGACTGGCACAGAAATAAAGTTCTGCAGGTGGTGGAGGCCATCCGCACCATGAGCCTGGACAGGATCCCCGACTTTGCCGATAATCCCAAAAAGTGCGAGAAGTGCAGCACAGTGCAGTACTGCCTGCCCGAGGAGACGAGAATGCTGCAAGAAGAGAGTGCGAGAATGGAGCATGGCGGCAAGGATCAGCCGGCAAATAGCAAATTGACAGACAAGGAGCATTAGCAATGGAATGTAAATATACAAAATCTCAGGCATACGACAGACAGTTTCTACTGGACAATATGATGGGGCCCAATTCCATGAAGATTCTAGAGGAATTGATGCAACTGCCGTGGATGCTGGAGCTGAAACCGGATATGCGGGTTTTGGATCTGGGCTGCGGCAGGGGGCTTACCTCCATTTTTCTCGCCGGAGAGTATGGCGTGCAGGTGTTTGCCACTGACCTGTGGATTACTGCATCTGAAAACTTTGTCCGCTTCAAAGAGGCCGGCTTGGAGAATAGGATCATTCCGATCCATGCCGATGTGGCAGATCTCCCCTATGCAGATGAATATTTTGACGCCGTCATAAGCATCGATGCCTACCACTACTTCGGCAGAGATGAGGGCTTTGTTGATAAAAAAATGGCGCCGCTATTGAAGAAGGGGGGCAAGCTGGCAATAGCGGTGCCCGGCCTGGTAAAGGATATCCATGACGACATTCCCCAGGAGATGCTCCTATCATGGAATGCAGAGGCCATTGAGACCCTGCGCAGTCCCCAATGGTGGAGGAAGATCCTGTCGAAGTCGCAGCAGATGGAGCTTCAGGCTGTGGGGGAGCTGGAATGCTATTCAGAATGCTGGAACGACTGGCTGCAGTGCGACAATGAGTATGCCGTCGGCGACCGAAAGGCCATGGAGAATGGGGCAGGCAAGTACATGGATCTGGTTTACATGATTGCCGCCAAAAAGTGATGCTCCTGATGAATAGAGGAGAGGAGGGAGAAGCATGAGCAAAGAGAGTGAAGGCATCTTCGACGACAGCGTGGTTTATGTCACCAAGCAGGGCTCCTTGGTAGGCGTGGACGGCGGCAGGATAGTAGTAGCCATGAAAGGCGAGGGGGAGATCGCCTCCTTTCCCATGGGCCAGGTGGACACCATCAACATCTTCGGCAACATCAACTTCACAACGCCCTTTGTGGCGCGGGCCAACGAGCACGGCATAGTGCTCAACTACTTCACCCAGAACGGCCGCTACCGGGGCAGCTTCGTGCCTGAGAAGAACACCATCGCCGAGGTGCGCCGCCGCCAGTATGCCCTCACCGAGAAAGAGAACCTGAAGATCGCCAGAGAGATCATCCGGGGCAAGATCAGAAACTCGCGCACACTGCTCATCCGCAAGGACGTGCCCGACAACGGCCGATTGGCAGAGCTGGAGGAGCAGACGGCCAAAGCCCGCGACCTGGACATGCTGCGAGGCCTTGAGGGCGAAGCGGCGGAGATCTACTTCGGCCTTTTGAACGGCTGCCTTGCGAACGGCTGGACCTTTGAGCGGCGCACGCGTAGGCCCCCGGAGGACCACATCAACGCGCTTCTGTCGCTGACCTACAGCATGATGAAAAACGAGGTCTTGAGTGCTCTTCGCCAGTACAACCTGGATCCCTTCCTGGGCATCCTGCACGCGGACAGGCACGGGCGGCCCGCGCTCGCGCTCGACCTGCAAGAGGAGTTTCGGCCCATCTTCTGCGATGCCTTTACTCTCCGGCTGATCAACAAGAGCATGCTCAAGCATGAGGACTTTGGAGCTGACAATCACCTCAAGGATTACGCCTTCAAGATCTACCTGGAGAAGTTCGACGACTACATGCAAGAGGAGTTCACTCATCCCAGATTCGAATACACTGTAACACGCCGCAAGGCGGTACGTTTGCAGGCCATACTGCTTCGAAAGGCGATAACCGGTGAGCTGAAGGAATATTATCCGCTGGTGTTCAAAAGATGAGACTTGCCATCACATACGATATTAGTGATAATCGCACCCGCACCAGAGTCTTCAAGATCCTGGAGAGCTATGGAGCCTGGAAGCAATACAGCGTCTTCGAGCTGGAGATCAGCGACATTCAACGGCTTCAGATGGAAGATGATATTAAGGCGGAGATTGGTGCAGGTGACAAAGTGCGCATCTATGTGCTTTGCGAGCGCTGTGTGGGTGCCATTACCGATCTTGGGCTGAAGATGCCCGAGAAGAAGTCGAATGTGATCTAGTTTTTCATGGACCTTTATAAAGGCCTGGTACGCCAGAGGTCCATTTTTTAGAGGTCGAATTTCGGGCTTTTAGAAAGGATTTTAAGGTAAAAGGACTATTATTGACCCGCCATCGCAACGAGCAGGAAAACCCGACAGGGATTGAAACATAAAAAGTTCCGAGTAACAAGGATAACTATTTCACCAATCGCAACGAGCAGG
>JAPKYC010000286.1 GCA_026394505.1 Methanothrix sp. | reverse complement strand
CATCGCCTTTGTGGTAATAGGAAAAGCCTATGGACTGGCACCGACAACTGCCTTCAATGGCATCCCGATTTCGGCAGCTCAACTTGGCCTTGCCGGCGCCTTGCTTCTCATCCTGGGACATGCTCTCATGAAGACGGGAGCCTTCATCGGCACGGCACAGGTATCGAGCAATGTGGCTAAGGGAAGCGAAAGCGACCCGGATGACATATCCAACTATGCCGGTCTTGCTAAAAGGGCGCCCATAACAGCGTTTTGCATGCTCATCTTCATGTTTGCGCTGGCAGGCATTCCCCACACGGCGGGATACGTCGGCAAGTTCGTGCTCTTCAGCTCGGCCATTTATTCCGGCCTGGTCTGGCTGGCAGTGCTGGCCATCCTCAACAGCGCTCTGTCGCTGGTCTACTACCTGAGGATCATCAGCTACATGTATCTCAAGGAAGCGGCCGGCCCCAAGATGGTAGAGCAGAAAGGATATGTAGTGGCGCTGGTCCTGACGCTAATCGGCGTGGTCTGGATCGGCGTCTTCCCAGAGGGATTCATCAACTGGGCACTGCAGGCAGCAGCGGTTCTGCTGCCTCAGTAAAAATTTTTTGGCGTTTAACTTTCTTTGGCTTTTTGGTTTTGCTATGGCCTTTTGTCTTACGCTTTCACAAGCCGCTAAAAAGACAGATTATTTATTCTTGATTGAATGTTTCTTTATCTGAAGTCATACCCTCTTTTTCGAGTGCTTTCAGCC
The DNA here is from genome assembly GCA_026394505.1 of Methanothrix sp. GTDB lineage: Archaea > Halobacteriota > Methanosarcinia > Methanotrichales > Methanotrichaceae > Methanothrix. The sequence continues at coordinate 2,018 of JAPKYC010000286.1, read as the reverse complement.
ATTTCTTATCCTCCTTACTTAGATGAATCCTATACGACGGGGCAAGTGTAAGAAATATGCTGCTTCCTCCATCCCATGATTTATCCAAAGACTGAGGCAAAAGGTTTCGTTGTCCTTTGCCTTTGCTGGAATTGCATGCTACGCAACAGGCTACTAAATTATCAAGCATATCATATCCCCCCTCATCTTCTGGGATAATGTGATCAACCGTCGCACCGTTGCTTCTTAACGGCTCTGCTTTCCAGTGAGCATCCCATTGTTTTCTCTCAGGATTGTAATAATCAAGAATCTTGATCACCTGGGCAAGATACAATCGAGTGCCGCAATATCGACATGTAAAGCAGTCACGAACCAACACATGGGCTCTTGTATTTATATTTGGCATTAGTATCTCTCCACTGGTGCCGTCTGATCAAGGTCGAGGCCGAGGGCAACATCGTACAGCTGCCCAACGATACGGGTTAGCTTGCACCCGCTCGCCATCCTTTCCGGGGCACACAGACGGCGCCCCGGCGGGCCTCCGCTGCCCGGCCCCCGCACAGCCGCACGAGGCCGCCCACACACGCGCGGGCGGGGGCTGCACGAAGCCGGGGACGTGGTCAGGAGCAGGCAGCGATTGTCAGTCCAAAGATTCATATCCAACCATCAGCATAATAGTAAGAGAGGCATACTAGCATGGCACGACCAATTGAATTGGGCTTAATCCTGGAAGGCGAAGATGCAGAAGAGTTCTTAGAGGATATCAGGAACCCCAAAAAGCCCACAAAGGAGCAGATGGAGATGTTTCGGGAAGCCATCAGGATATACAAAGAGCACCCTGTTTCATGAAGCCGCTTCCTCTTGACGAGCTTTGTGTGGAATATCTAAGAGAGAGCCATGACATCTCGCTTTTTAGTTGCAGCAATGACGACCTGAACGATTTCCTGAAGAGTGATGCAAAGAAATCCCAGGAGGATCTGATAAGCGGGACCTATTTGTGTCTTTGGCAAAACAGCATGCTGGGCTACCTGACGCTTGTCACGGACACGATTGAAGTCAAGCTAATCGAAAAAGATGATGGAGTGGATGGTTATCCCTATCCTCGATACCCATCCATAAAAATTGCCAGGTTGGCTGTTGAGGAGAGTTTTGAGGGGTGTGGCATAGGGCGATTCCTGTTGTTTTGGGCTACAGGTAAGGTTTACCAGTTGTCTAACGAGGTCGGATGCAGGTACATAACCCTGGACTCGAAACGCGAATCTCTTGGCTTTTATGAAAAGTTCGGGTTTAAGGTGATAATGAAATATGCAAGCCGCAACTTTCCGCCCATGTACCTCAACATGTATCCAATAGTCTTGCAGATGCGACAAGAAGATTCTGAGGGTGTGGCGTGATGTCCGGCTGCTCAAGCTCGATGCCGATGGCCACGCTCATCTCTCTGCCCGGCCGGGCGGACTAACCTCTCCTCTCGCCCTGCTTTCTGGGGCACACAGACGCGCCCCGGCGGGCCTCCGCTCCCCGGCCACGGTCTCCTCGCAACCGCACGAGGCCGCCGCCGCACACACACGCGCGCGCGGGCGGGGATGCGATCAAGATTCTCTGCAACAACTTCGGATTCGCGATATCCGGTAGTTCCGAAAGTCACATTCGGTGGCATCAGTTGCGGTCGAGTGGGATCGCCAGGTGCCGCTCATGGCCGTCATGCTCGCTAGCCTGGAGCTGCAGGGGCTGCAGAGATGCAACTTGGGCGACGTGGATGGCTTGCAGGAATCCGGGCCGAGTGGAGTTGGCCGGTCGGATGCATATCAGGGGGGGCAGGAGGGCCGTTTGGGCGGCTCTCGTTGCGGTCTAGTGTCTAATCTGCAGGTTACACATACAATTGAAGCTGGGGTTGGCTTTTATATCTATTTTATCATTTACCTAAAAATACAATACTTAAAATATTCGATTTTTTCAGCATCGTGGCTATTATTAATGGCAATACTATTGCCAAGACTATACGTAAAATTACGCTCTGAATATACGAAGATGCCAGAACC
>JAPKYC010000141.1 GCA_026394505.1 Methanothrix sp. | reverse complement strand
ATGCAAGGTTTACAGGCGGGGCAGGGAGGAGATTCAGGCCCTCAAGAACGTGGACTTTTGCGTTGAAGCGGGCGAGTTTGTCTCCATCATCGGCCCCTCCGGCTCGGGAAAGACCGCTCTCTTGAACATGTTTGGCTGCCTGGACACCCCTAGCAGCGGCGGCCTGCGGCTGAACGGCATCGAGATCGCGGGCCAGAAGGAGCGCGACCTGGTCAAGATTCGCAGGGAGAACATCGGCTTTGTCTTCCAGCAATTCTATCTCATGCCCACGCTCACGGCGCGGGAGAACATTGAGCTACCCCTGCTCTTTAGCAAGAAGAGCGGTAGTGCGAAGAGGATCGATGAGGTATTGCAGATGGTGGGCTTGGCCGATCGGGGCGATCACCTGCCCGGGCAGTTGTCGGGCGGAGAGATGCAGCGGGTGGCCATCGGCCGGGCTCTCATCAACGATCCCAAAATTGTGCTGGCGGACGAGCCCACAGGGAACCTGGACTCCGTCACTTCGGAGATGATCTTCGGTCTCTTTTCCGAGCTGAATAAGAGAGGTCTGACGCTGGTGGTAGTGACGCATAATCTGGATCTGGCCCGTCGGGCAGAGAAGATGTACACTCTGCGGGACGGGCGGATCGTGAGTTGCGAGGAGCGGGCGTGTGCGGAGGGGATGTAGGAGGATCTGTCGGATTTATTAATTATTCAACAATTTATATTAATCTACATTGCCTGCCTTGCCTTTCCTTTCGCATGCCGCCTTTCCAGATAGCTTACGGCCAATAGCAGCACCAGAGAGACGGCCATGCCCAGCAGTGGATAGCTCTGACCGAGGAACAGGGCAGTAGTTCCCCCGCTCACCAGCGCCCAGAGCGCTCCCCCCGAGGTCAGGCCCAGCCTTTCTTTATAGAATCCGGCAACTGTCGGCAGGAGCAGGCCGCTGGTAAAAACAGTATAGGCGATGAGCAAGGTCTTGATAATGCCGGGCAGTGAGATGGCCAGGAGGAGGGCACAGAATCCGATGAGCACGACCATGATCCGGGAGATGTTCATCAGGTGGGCTGGGCTTGCCTGGGGCCTTGCCTTTTTGTAGATATCAAAGGTGAGGATGGATGTCACCGTCATGAGGCTTGTGTCCGCCGAGGACATAAAGGCCGCCAGAAGAGCGGCAGCTACCAGTCCCACCATTCCCGGCGAGAGAAGTCCAGTCATGAGCGATAGGATGGCCCCTTCCGCTAGGGATGCCGGATAAAGAGACCGGCAGAACACACCCAGGGATGTGATGATAAACGCCAGCGGTATGAGGCCCCCACAATTGTAGCACAGAAGGTGCCTGTGAGCAGGATCTTGCTCAAGCTTCTGCCCGCCAGATGAAAATCCTCCAAACCCTTGAGCGTAGCCTCCAGGCTCCAATCGTCAGCATGGCCAGCAGGTAAACCACTATTATGATAGCGGATTGATTCGTAATTACAGAAAGCCATGTAGCGCCTGGCAGGGCCTGCTTCGTAGGGAAAACAATATGAGATAGAATGCATAACCTAATATGCATTAATTCCATTCAAAATATATCTCAGAAGGTGAAAATATATGCGGATGTTTGCAAAGGCGATATTGGTCTTGCTGGCGGCAGCATTGCTGCTGCCTATGCTTGCTCTTGGCGTGGGCGAGGTTGAAATGCGTCCCGTAGAAACGGTTGCAGAGAATCTCTTTAACAAAGGCATCGGAAATCCGTGGGTGGGCGGCGATCCCTTTGCATCGAGCACGGGAACGGGCCACGATATGATGCATGGTGTGGCAACCCTTGATTCGGACTACAAGATCATCGGATATCTGAATGTGGCCTCAGGCTTAATTGTGGCAAGCGACAGCGGCAATAGCCTGCATTTCACACCGGGTCCGGGCAATTATCCTGTTTACGGATACTTCAAAGCAGACAAAATGATGGGGATTTTCATCGATTTTAATCACCTTTAACCAAGAGCACAGGAATTGGGGACTGCAAAACCACTTTCTCGGCAACGCTCCCCAAAAGAATTTTTTCCACACCCGTGCGGCCCAGGCTGCCCATGATGAGGAGGTCCATTCCCAGGCTCTGGGAGATCTTGAGAAGCTCCTCACTTGGATTTCCCTGGGCCACGATCTTGTGGCAGGAGACTTTCATTATCTGTGCCTGATCTTCAACGAATTGCGTTGCTTGCTGCCCTTCTTCTTGCATGAGCTCTAAAATCTTCTCTTTTAGTCCCGGCAAGGTCGCATATCCCGGCAGGTGGGCCAGGCGCAGGGTCTCCATGACATAGACCGCCGTGATGCTGCCGTTGGCACGGTGCGCGATGTCTATGCCAATCACTGCTGCCTTCTTGCTCGTATCCGATCCATCGGTGGCTATCATGATTTTTTTGATCATAGTAATATTATTGGTTCGGTTGATTCTTTTACTTTTCCAAAGGAATAATAGAGGGAGGAGCCGGATCGGCAATCCGGCTCATATTCCAAATCTCAAGCTGGGATCTTGCTTTTGACGATGTACTTAATCAGCTCCGGGCCGATTCTGGCCTTCTTCTGAATCTGATTGGCTACATCGTCCATGCTGGCACCGTCGGCAGCCAGGGAGCGTATCTCTTCCATGGTGGTGTCGTCCACGGTGAAGTACTCATCCAGATCCTTTCTGTGGCCCCAAACATCTCCTTCCAGAAGCTCAATGCCCTGCATGTCCAGGAATACCTGGATGGCATTGGACATGGTCTTGCGGTAGGAAGGTGGTACCTGAATCGTCTTTTCATTGGGGTTGAGATTTGGGATCTCATTTCTTGCGCTGACAACTCTAAGTCTCATTCTTTATCACTCCAACCATTAAAACGCATTGATATTATTAATAGACACTTGCGCTGTACACATCCGTACAAATCGAGTTTTGTAAAGCCAAATGTCCGCTAAAAATTAGTTTATCAGTTCGTGCGGCAAGATATCTGCGTCTCGCCGATCAAGGCATTGCTCAAAGCGAAATGCTAACAGTTATCACACTTAAACTATCGAGAAACATATCATTTGTACCCTGGGTTTATGGATGTGACCATAGTTGGCAACTTCATAGGAAACAATCTTCGCGGTGTCATAAGAAATAAGAAAGCTGCTGCTATTCTCTGCTTGCCATTAGCTTTATCTCGTCGGGGTGCAGGGGTAGAGAAGACCCCAGACTTCAGGCTGGGGATGAATCGTACCCCTGTCATGATTACTTTCGCTGCGCACTAATTGACTTAAT
>JAPKYC010000207.1 GCA_026394505.1 Methanothrix sp. | reverse complement strand
CACATTTTGCATCACGCTTTACTCTTTCGACCTCAAGCTACTCCGAAGTGCCTCCAGGCATCCTCGATGTGCATGGCTTTCATGCCGATGCCGCGAGAGGGATTAATATCGTTATCCCAGGAATCTCCGATGTAAAGAATCTCATGATGTGGCAATCCCAGATTACCTGCTCCTGCCATAAAAATCCTGGAATCCGGCTTCTTATATCCGAAATCTGATGAGAAGATAACGAAGTTGAAGTAGCCGTAAAGGCCAAGATGTCTTAGCTCCTGCTCAGAGAAGACCCTCTGGCCGTTTGAGACTATGCCCAGCGGATAGCCCTTCAGCTTTTCCAAAAGCCGCACGCTCTGGGGAAAAGGCCGCAGCCGCCTTACGGAGGCCGCCCTGAAGAGGCGCGCCGCCTCGATGCCAACCGTGATGTCGTTTATAGGCCAGGAGGTATGCCGCCGACAGATCTTGCTGAAGACATCCTCCACCTTCAGCTCACCGTGCCGCTCACAACGCCTCTCTAATTCTTCCTTGCATCTCCAACGGTACTCGTTCATCAAATCCTGAGGGGATATATTGACGCCATGGTACATGAGCCACCTGCTCACAGGCTCATATGTCTTCAGGTCCCTCTCATCGGTCTTAATGTCAATGAGTGTTTTGTAGCAGTCGAACATCACACCCTTTACGCCATAAAGTCCATTACTGCTGAACATCATATCCCTCCTTAATTAGTGAAAACAAAGAAAGATCGAATTTCTCATATCGAGAAGGTGGAATGAAATTAAATATATAGTTTTGCTACTTAAAAACAGTATCTTTATTCGATGTAAATAAACTATATAGAATTACTTCTCTAATAAATTGTTCTATCCAATCTATATTCTATTTCGATTAAACCTTTATAAGCTGCGGATAACCCCTCCGCAGAGGTAATGAAATGAAAACAAAGTCATTTTCGGCGGGGCTTCTTTTGTCCCTTGCCATCATCGCTTGCTTGATTCCTTCAGGCATGGCAGATGATGTAGCTGGAGCGACTGCATCGGCAAAGAATGTAATTCTCTTGATTGGGGACGGTATGGGATTTCCTCAATTGACTTTGGCCAGGATCGATAAAGCCGGCGAAAATCTCTCGGAGTATACCTCTGTTGAGCTCTTTATGGACGGCATGGAGCAAACCGGCTATGTCTCAACTGCCATGGCTACCGGCCACAAAACCAATAACGGCGTGATCGGCCAGGATGCTACGGCCATCCCAAAAAAGATGGATGGCAAGAATCTGACTACCATTTTGGAGCTGGCAGAGAAAGCAGGCCTTTCTACGGGCCTTATCACTACTACCAGGATCACTCATGCCACTCCGGCCGCCTTCTATGCTCATGTGGATAACAGGGACAATGAGAGTGAGATCGCAGATCAGCTCTCGAAGAGCAATGTGCAGGTAATCTTGGGAGGCGGACTGCAATACTTTGTAGGCAAGAACGATTCCGTTCCCACCGGCAAAGAAAGCAAGAGGAACGATGATCGTAATCTACTTGCAGATTTTGCATCGCAGGGTTACGCTTTTGTTTATAATGGTACCGCTTTCCAGAAGGTAGATGCTAAAAAGACGGAAAAGCTTCTCGGTCTCTTTGAGAGCTCTCACCTGCAATATGAACTGGAGAGGCAATCTGCAAAGGAGATGGACCCAAGCCTTGCCGAGATGACTGAGAAGACTTTGGCTATTCTCTCCAAGAACCCCAAGGGTTTCTTCCTCATGGTGGAGGGCGGAAGGATCGACCATGCTGGACACGAGAGAAATCTGAGCAAGATCGTCCCGGACACCCTGGCCTTTGATGGGGCCG
>JAPKYC010000280.1 GCA_026394505.1 Methanothrix sp. | reverse complement strand
ATTAAATTAATTAATTCATTGGCATCAAATACATTCTTTTTTATTTGGTTCTCTGATAATTCAACGCTAACTCCATTTTGTTTAGGAATATTACTAAATCTAGCTTTATGAATAAAGGATGTTTCAAGCAGTTTTGTATCTGTTAAATCAGGACCTAAGCCATCTTCATATACCAGAATATCAAAGGTTAAGGTTATCATTCTATTTTGTAACAAAATTGATGAAACATATATTAATACCGAGTTCAAATCACTTACTGCAAACTCGCCGTTAAGAGACGCGGATATTGTAATAGGATCTCCTTCCGTAATCACACTACCGGATGTTATTAGCGGTTTTGACATAAATGGATTAGAAGATGCTGCAAAACAAATATCTGTGCTAATTATAATAACTAATAAAGAAGTGACTATTCCAAAGGCCCTAAATCCCATATCTTATCCTCTGAGACCACCAATTCTATTAACATGTACAACAGTGAAGTTATTAAGTCTTTCCTGGGCGGGCACATAATCAGAGGTAATACGAGAATATAAGGAATATCACTTATGTCTGAATGGGTGAGCGCGAGATCATGGCCAATTATCTGCCCTTCGATCCGCAAGTGCCGGATGATGAGCGTGATATCACCCGTGGGCTCATGAGTCTCTCTTCGCAGGCACTATCCAAATACGTGGATCATGAGCCTGATATTTATTAATCCGCGCCCATTTTTCCGAAAGCCAGCAAGCGCCATCAACCGTTTCCCCTGCACAGTTTCCAAGCCTGCCCGGCGTTGAGGGCGCCCGGCTCCTCCCGCGCGTTTCACCGCGCGCGGCATCCCCCTCAAATGGGGCAGCAAGAGCAAACGCAAACGGCCCCGAAGTCCAAATCCCAGAAGACCGGAAGAGCAAATCATAATGCCGGTCCGGCGAAGTGCTCATCCGTGATTTCCACGTTGGCGACAGGCCCACGCGCGGGCGCACGGGCGGGGCAGGCCCGTCAGTTAGCGCAGCGGCCCACACTCGCGGCTTTCAGCCCTGCAATCCATTTAGGAGAGTACTGCCAAATCCCTGCAATGCTTAAGCTTTAGAAAAGTTCATCTATCAAGTGCACTTATTATTGGTCGCAGCAAATCCCAAAAGCCAGGAGATTCAATAATAAATGTGCTCAGACGGTCTGAAGGCAAAAGAGGCCATAACTGCCCAGGAGAGAGACAGGCCACTAACCGATGAAGAGGCGCAAAAGCTCGCTGAATTTGAGGCCCATATTAAAAGATCGATTAAGCAGTTCGAGGCTGGTCTTGGCAGAACCTTTGACGATAAAGAAGAATTCCTGAACTACCTAAGAAATCTCTAGTTTTTATTTTATGAGATTCAAATATGAGCCCGTACCGGATTTTATAGATCAGTTCGAGAAGTTGACCCGGAAGGACAGAACACTGCGGGAAAGGGCAATCAAGAAAATTGATCAAATATTAGCTAATCCGGAAATAGGCGAGCCGAAAAGGTACGGATTAAAGATGGCAAGAGGTGTTCATGTCAATCCCTTTGTCATCGTCTATATGATTATTGGAGATAAAATTGTATTCTTATGGTTTGATCACCATGACCAGGCATATGAAAAAGCCTCCTACGTCCTGGAAAAGACTGCCTTGAATTATCCCGATTTGCTGGCAAATGACGGTTCTCCTGAAAGAAAAGACAATGACGATGGGCCATAATGCTGGGCGTTTTCTGAAAACCTTTCCAAAAAGTATGCCAATCCCGTCAACCGCTTCCTTCGACGTGTTTCCAAGCCTGCCCGGCGTTGAGGGCGCCCGAGCTCCTCCCGCGCGTTTCACCGCGCGCGGCATCCCAGCAGAAGAGGCAGAAAGAGCAAATGCAAACGGCTCTGAAGCACAAGAACCCAGAAAACCATAGATCACTACGATCTGCAAGAGTCCATGTACGAGCGCAAGATCACCCGATATCATGAACCTCACTCCACACGAGCTGGCCGATCTCTTTGCCCTCTCCGGGGAGCGGGCACGCGCCCTGGCGGACGACCTGGCAGCGGAGTACGCCGTCCGCGGCTCAGGCATCGAGAATGGTCCAGCACGGAGGAAAAAGGAGGTCTTAGGGGACCTGTTTGTTAGAAGGCATGCCTGGAGATCATCGAGCCTCAAGTCCATAGGATTTTCTGATCGATTGGGGAAAAGTTCTTTGCCGATTGGATGGCTACAATGCACTATGCCAACGGAGGATAAGGCCAAGAACTCAGATAGTGGCGGGAAGTCTGGATCGGGGAATTTAGACAGCCTAATTAAGGGCCTTCTTGATAAGCTATTTGCGCTCTTCGGAATCATCATTGTTGCAATGGTTGTAAGTCAGTTATTTGCCTATCCTGAATTTATGATCCGCAGCAATACAACATATGTAGAGTTTACCATACCGAAAAGCATCGTGGAAAATAATAATGATCTTTGGTGGTCGGCGAAATCGGTAATTCCTTTGAAGACCATCACAATAGAAGCCAAGAATTACTATAACCCTTATTTGAAAAATTATGACTATCCTATTTTCCTAAATTACTCATTTGTCGATGAAAAAGGAACCGTTATTCAGAATCCGGGAATTGAAGTGAAGATTGAACCAAAAAACAGGCAGATATTCGCAGATAAAGAGCGTGCCGTTGCAACAATAGGGCTCGTGGGAAAAGTGGCAATTCAAGATTATAATTTGCGAATTTGGGGACGCGGAGGTGGCGGAGAGAGTTTCAAAATTGCCAATGGACCTCAAGGATCAGTGAGCGCGGAATCGAGTGGCAAAGAGCCTCTGCATTATTGTACAGTAACAATAATATTAGTAAACGAAACAAAAGAAGATTATACACATCTAGTTGGAACCAATGCAAAAGAAATTCTAACGAAAAGAACGCAAGGAGATTTGAATGCATCGAATAATATAGCCATCAATCCGAAAATTAAGGGGGTGCGGAATTAACATTTTTAAAAAGATTAGATTGAACTAGATCTCATAAGATATTCCATTTAGATATACAGCTCCATTTTCAGTAAGCTTGCACGCAAATCCAGCTCTTATATCCGTGAGGTTTTTTAGAAGCAGAGGTATCTCGAATTGTACCCATGTCCTATTCAAAGGCACGTTTATAGGAATGTAATCGCTGTCCTCTTTAAAGGCACCTATAGAGAATTTTACATTCTCCATAGTTTTATCGCTACGTGCCCAAAAGAGCAATCTTGTTACTCCTTTGAGATCACGTCCTTTAGATTCACCCAGGTTGTCTTTCGGATACCGCCATATAACGGTTGAATAACCCTCAATTTTTCCTGCATTCTTAGTTGCTCCAGGATAGTCTATCTTAATGCAGGGAGAATGTGTTTGATTCTGATCTTTATATGCGGGATCTATATTTGCGTTATCCCCTAAAATTAATGTTGGGAGAAAGAGGTCGTCTATGCTAACTGAAGACGCAAGCGCTGGTCCTACTGAAATGTTTTCAACCAGGATGAATCCCAAAATCACTGCTAAATGTCTCCATTTCAAATTCGGCCATTTTTCCATTTTCAATCCTCCTATTGTGTATTATATTATGTTCTATAAAAATTAAGCGGAATGCCAAATGAAAGTGGCTCTTCGCAGTTTGGCATAGAGTAGTAATGATTTGATCGTCTTGTTCTGGATAGGTCAATGTGGAAAAACTAGGCCCGACCGGCCTCCCGCGCGCCCGAGCACGAGCGCTTGCCAGGCAATCCAGCCCGCCTGGCCGACAACGCAGCCCAGGCCAGCCAGGCCCACGAGCGACGCGCCTGGAGCGAGAGCCGTGGACCCAGGGCATCGGCAGCAATCACGATCGAGTGGCTGCCGGGCGCTGCTTCCGGTAGCTATGCAAAAAAATCCCATGATTTATATGCCATTGCCAAATTAAAATCCACATTCCACAAGCCTGCCAATTCCATCAACTGCTTCCTCTCCATGTTCCCAAGCCTGCCCGGCGTTGAGGGCGCCCGGCACCTCCCGCGCGTTTTACCGCGCGCGGCATCCCGTCAGAAGAGGCAGCAAGAGCAAATGCAAACGGCTCTCAAGCACAAACCCAGAAGACCATTAGATCTCTACGATCTTCAAGATTCCCTGGACGAGAGCAAGATCGCCCGAGGTCTCATGAGCCTTTCCTCGCTGGCGCTATCAAGCTATCAAGATACATGGATCACGAGCCTGATATTATTAATATTAATATGAGTCTTAAATAATAAAAAATGTAAACGTCCCCTACCCTATCCCCTCTTTCTCTCCACCACACTCTCGCAATACGGCGCGCCCCGGCACATAGCGCTCTCGAATCTCTGGGTGTATTTGGGATTGAGGCTTTCCACCGTCGATTTGGCGTAGGCCTGGCAGGCGTCAAAGATACCCCTAGCATCCGCGCCCATTTCTCTGTGTCTATTGAGAAAAGGACAGCCCGTTATCCTGTCTACTGCCCTGTCTTTGCCCTCTTCCACAGTCTCCCAGGTGATCTCCGGCCCGTAAAGAACCTGGGAGAGCACCCCCCAGGCCTCATCCACCTCTCTGGCGTCTTTCACGGGCAAAGCCAGCTTTTCCGCCAGTCCCTTTGCCTCTTTTCCACCCTCTATCCAGATTTGCTTAACGATCTCAGCGCATTTATCTCCCAACGCCCTCTCAAAGAAGACGCCGTATGCGCCAGTCATCGCAGTTGCGGACCTGGCGGCGATCTCCCAGCGCACCTCTGCGGGAATGTCTTTTATGCTGACCATATTTTGACCTCCATAAGTATATAATGCTTAATCATTTAAACTTCTTTCTCATTCCGTCCTTCCCGCCCCTCCCTCTAGCGTAACCTTAAACCCTTTTGATGAGCATCGCTCCCAGGATTATCTTGACCGCAGATTCCTATGCCAAAGCCGTCATCGAAGCCGCCCTCTTCGCCTCGGGCCGAACCCTCACTCCACGGGAGCTGGCCGATCTCTCCGGCTTCTCCGAGGAGCGGGCGGCAGCTCTAGCGGACGACCTGGCAGCGGAGTACGCCGCCCGCGATTCAGGCATCGAGATCAAGAGCATTGGTGAGGGCTACTGCATGCAGGTTCGCTTCGGCCTGGCCGGGCGCGTCCTCTCCTTCGCCCCCAAAGAGATCGAGGCTCCCCTCATCCGAACTTTAGCTATCATCGCTTACAAGCAGCCCATCAAGCAGAGCGTTCTGGTGGAGATCAGAGGCAACAAGAGCTACGATCATGTGAAAGAGCTGGCAGAAAGGGGCCTCATCAATGCGGAGAAGTTCAGCCGCACCAAGCTGCTCACCACCACGCCCGGCTTTGCCGATTACTTCGGCATCAGTTCCTGCAATCCCCAGGCCATCAGAAGAGCCCTTCTCAAGGACAAGAGGCTGGTGGGCGTCTCTCCCATGTACGAGAGCCTGGCTCTGCGCCTTGCCCTGGACTACATAGTAGTGAATCCCTATAAGCCCGAGGCGGAGGACCTGGAGCGATTGAAAGAGATCGAGCTGTTGGTGCTCGCCCCAGGCTACGCTGAGAGGGTCAAGCAGCACTACTCCGGCCAGATGCTGGAGGCTGGCGTTGCCACCCTTTCCCAGCTTAAAGAGAGCGCAGAGAGGATCTGCCAGGAGGCGGGCTGCGGGGACGTCGAGCCCCTGGCCGCCGAGGTGGACTCGCTGCTCAAGAGATTCCGGCAGAGGGCGAAAACCGCTCGGGCAATCAAGCCGCTCACCCCCATGATCGAGGAGATGGCCCGCGACCTGCGCCTGATTGGGCAGGAGGGCGGCCTGACGGTCGCACCCGACTCTGCCGGAATGGAGGCGGATATATTGGTACCAGCCCACCAGCCCTACGACATGGATATCCTGGAGAGAATTGTGCAGCGCTACGAAAAGATCCTGGGCGGGAAGACTTGATGAAAAACATGACTTGAAGTCCTGCGCCGTAGCAGCATAGAACGTGGCCGGGACGGCCTGTCCCGTTCCGAAAATCGAGACAGTGGACGGCAGCCCCCGGAGCGAGGCTCTCGCCTCCGGCCAGACCACCCTGGGGGAGCTTTCTACAACCGTGCGGGAGGGCTTTCGCAACCGGCTCGTCTGGGGCGACAATCGGCAATAGCGCCCTCGCTGCTCAAGGAATTCCGAAGCAAGATCGATATCGATCCGTCCTTCTAAAACAGTTTCCTTCCTTCTCGATATGGATCATCTTCAGAGGCTGACCTTTGCCTTTATCTGGGAGACGTTTGATTCAATTCTCATCAACTTCTCGCCAAGGGTTTCCTTAATGTCAGAGCGTAGTTCTCTGATCTCACCCACAATTGCTTCACTTGATTCTCTGATATCTTCACGCGTTTCCTTCAGTTCTTCACGAGTGGCTTTGATTTCGCTCTTTAATTCTTCACGAGTGGCTTTGATTTCGCTCTTTAATTCTTCACGAGTGGCTTTGATTTCGCTCTTTAATTCTTCACGAGTGGCTTTTAGTTCTATTAAAATATCTTTATTAACAACGATAAGCTCTCTGAGTTTTTCTGCTGCTACATCAAGCCTCTGATCCGTCTCGCCTCCGCCGGATACAACCTTGAAGAAACCTTCAAAATCGCCTGTTGCAGAAGAATACTCTTTCTTGATATCGACCACATGGATTAATGTATTCTTGATGT
>JAPKYC010000008.1 GCA_026394505.1 Methanothrix sp. | reverse complement strand
TCATCTCTACGTTCTTGTATCCTACGCCCTTGACCGATGCCTTTTCGTACATGTAATTTGCTGCACCGGCAGTGGCTACTACGGCCATGGCGATAATAACCAAAACAGCTATTAATTTTCTCATTTCTTTCCCACCTCCTTAGATTACCATCAACGCTCAGGATCTAAGCCATCAGCATAGGCTCAAATCCCTGGCACCACGCCGACAAAGATTAGCCGGCCCTTGCCTTCGGTATAGACCTGCAAAAGCCGCCATATTGGCGCTTTGTCTTGTGGAGTACCTGACTCTCATGCTTCTCCGCTTATATTTGAGTATTTTGCTCAGGCACAACCCCACTCTTCCGGCTTATGTAATATAAATATGTCGGGAGTTTTGGGTAAAATCGATACCTTTGAGACTATTTTATCATTGGATGCGGATGGATGTTAGATGCTATGCCCGAAGCCCAGGTATTTGGCAAAGATCAACCGGGTTTTGGCCAGTCATGGTGGAAATTTTATTATAAAATGCTCCGGCCGGGATTTGAACCCGAGTCTTCGGCTTGAAAGGCCGAAATGATTGGCCGGGCTACACTACCGGAGCAATGCCGTCTTGATGCCGGGCCAAAACCTAAGGGCCGGCCTTCCCTTCATGATAGGCACGGATATATCTACGTTTCCAATGGTTTACGGTTAAAAGTAGTCCCGGGCGGATTCGAACCGCCGTCGCGGGCTCCAAAGGCCCTCAGGATTGACCGCTACCCCACGGGACTATGATTTGATCTTTCCGGCCCCTTATGCCGGGCAAGTGTTATCCGCATAAGATATATATGGCCTTTCCCGGAGGAGCAAGGTAGATGAAGCTTCTCACCAAGGCACATATGAGCCAGAGAAGGCTAATTGAGATCCTGCGCGTTATCGAGAGCGCGGGCAACCCGGTTGGGGCCAGGGCGATCTCTGATTGCCTTAGCAGTCGCGGCTATGACCTGGGTGAGAGGGCGGTGCGCTACAACCTCAAGATCCTGGACGAGCTGGGGTTCACCAGGAAGAAGGGCTACAGCGGCCGGGTGCTCACACCACGGGGGTCAAGGGAGCTGGGCGACGCCCTGGTCGATGACCGGATCGGCTTCGTCAATACCAGGATTGAAGAGTACATGTTCAAGACCAGTTTCGATCCTAAGACCGGTCGCGGAGATGTAATCGCCAATACCAGCATCATAGACAAAGCAAACGCGGAAGAGGTCTTCGAGATCCTGGGAAGCGCATTCGACGCGGGCTACACCATAAGCCGTCGCGTGCTCATTCTGGATGAGGGAGAAAGCTCCTCAACTCTTGAGATTCCCAAAGGCGCTTTGGGCATAGCAACGCTCTGTAGCATCACTCTGGACGGCATGCTCATGAAAAGGGGAATTCCAGTTCTCACCAGCTTCGCAGGGCTGGCAGAGGTCAGGGAAAGGCAGACCGCAAATTTCACGGACCTCATCGCCTATGCCGGCTCGTCCCTTGATCCCATTAAGGTCTTTATGGGCCGCAGGGTGACAAGTGTTGCCGATGCCGTTTTCAAAGGTTTTGGAACCGTGCTGGCCAATGTGAGAGAGGTGCCGGTCGCGGCGGCAACGCTTGTGCGCGCTCTTTTGGATGAGGCCGGAAACGCGGGCCTCTGTGGGCTCATAAAAATAGGAGAGCCGTCCGAGCCCGTGCTGGGCTGCCCCGTGGGCGCGGGCAAGATCGGCATAGCCATTTATGCCGGAGTCAATGGGGTGCTAGCGGCCGAGGAGATGGGAGTAAAGATCAAGACGGCGCCCATATCCATTTTGGTGGACTACTCCAAAACCCATGAGCTAAGATAAGGTTTTATAGAGCATCAGTCACGTTTACATTTGATGAGGAAGAAAGATGGATTTTAGAGTCGTAGTCTCAGATCCCAAGAGCGGTAAGGCCTATCAGGTAGAGCTTAAGGATCCAGGAGCCGGCAAGCTTCTGGGAAAACATATCGGCGACAAGATTGAAGGAGATGTCCTGGGCATGCCCGGCTACTCGGTACAGGTCACGGGCGGCAGTGATCGCGAGGGATTTCCCATGCGAGGAGATCTGCCCGGCACAAAGCGCAGAAAAATCCTGCTCTCCAAGGGAACCGGATATCATCCCGTAGCCGAGGGAAAGAAGAAGAGGATGAGCATCCACGGAAGGGATATTTCTCCCGATATTGGCCAGATAAATGTCAAAGTCGTGGAGGCAGGCGCCAAGTCCATAGAAGAGCTGCTGGGCAAGACACCCAAGGAAGAGAAAGCGTAATTGGTAGCAGTCGGTCGGATGGACGGTCCGTCCTTCCGTTATGATCTCTTTTGTTATCGCGAATTATTTTTTAAGGGTTCCTCGCTGTATCGAGTTGATAATCTAACAAAGCCTTTTTTAATGTCAATCCGACTGGTCTTATCCTTCCCGAGCCCAGGCACGAGAGGCGAGCGGCACCGGGATCTGAGCGCGCATTACTGATTTCATCTGTGCCGAGCTGAGGGCGGCAAAGAGGGCATTCATGAGCCGGTCGCTCTTCATGGCCATATCCACCATCTTCCTGATCTGAACCGATCGGGCGAGCTCAATCCCGAACTCTTCGCGAATGCGCGACGGATAGTCCGTGAGAGGCATTTTGCCCTGCAACTGTCCTATTGCCGCCTCGCCCGCAATCTTTCCCGCCACCACGGCCAATGGTATGCCTCCTCCGCTGGTGGCCATGACGTGTCCGGCGGCGTCTCCCGCCAAAAGCATGTTGCCTTTTTGGATAGCACCAACGGTCCCGCCCGCGGGCACCAAACCCCTCATGACGGCCAGAACCTCTCCGCCCGCCAGTTTTTCTGCCGCGATTGTGTGCTCGCGGATGAACCGGTCCAGAATAAAGGGAAGCTTTTCGTTGGCCAGGTAAGATGCCCGCACTCCCACGCCTACATTGGCCATATCCTGGCCGAGGGGGATTATCCAGGCGTAGCCCCCCGGCGCATAGTGAGCCGAGAAGTACATCTCCGCTGCCTTTGGATCTATATTCACATCGACCATTTCATATTCCAGGCAGATGCCCGTCTCTTGTACCGGATTTCCCATGGCCCGGGAGACTCTCGAGTGCGGGCCGTCTGCGCCTATTATTATCTGCGGCCTGATTTTCCCGCAGAAGCGGCCGGAAAGCTGCAATGTGCCTTCCTCAAGGCGGGCGCAGGTCGCGGGAAGGACGCTTGCTCCGGCGCCTGCCGCCCGGGCGGCGAGGTGGCGATCGTATGCCCGCCTGTCCAGGACCCGGCCGGCGACAGTAAACTGCTTGTAATTTCCCGAGGGTGAATAGATGCGCTGCAACTCTGTGCGATGCAAAATAATGCGCTCGGGAATCTCCCTTAGCGCCTCTGGCAGGTGGGCGTGGGGCATGAGCTTCTCCAGCTCGACCGCCTCCGGGAGAAATCCGCCGCATTGCACAGGGCTGCCAATCTCTTTCTTTTTATCAATGAGTACTACTTCAGCTCCCGCTCTGGCAATAGCCTCTGCGGCGCTGCTACCCGCCGGCCCCGCGCCTACCACTGCTACCATTATATCTTCTTTCATCTTGCCTTCATGCCAAAATTTGCCAGCGCCTCTTCTATCTCCTCATATGCCAAAAAGAGCTCATCTTTCAGCCTCTGTGTCTGCCCGCGCCGGGGCTCGGCGGATAGCCAGATATGACTGCTATCGCCGCGCACCATCTTGACGCAGGCCAGCATATCCGCCTGGGAGAGGCGGTAGACGATATGGCTTCCCGTGGGCGTAAACCAGAGGGGATACCTCTCCTTCAGCCACTCTACAAAACGCTCCCATGCAAGCACCTCCTGTCCGTCCTCTCGCTCCCCCTCGCCAACGCGGCCATGCCCGATGGCTAAGTTGAGGTGAGATCTCTCTCCCGCGATCTTCTCTTCTATGAGAGAGGTGATTTCGCGGTAGCGCGCACTCTTCCGGTCGGCTCGGGGAAGATCGCGACAAAAGACCTTCTCTGCGATATCGGGAAAGAAGACCGCTAAGCGAATGTCCGGTTCCGGCCCTGTGGCCAATGAGACGCCGACAAAGAATAGGGCGCTTAAGGTCAGGCCGACCAGCACTCCATGCTCAGTCAGATAGGGCGAGATGCTGTCCAGAGGCTGTTTCAGCCAGAACTGCTCGTAGGAGATGAGAAGGATCTGCGTTCCGCCGCCGGCTATGAGTGCCGCCATGGCTCCCCACCGGGTGGCGCGTTTCCAGTACAGTCCACCGATGATGGGAAAGAAGTAGGATGTGGTGCCTATCACCGTGGCTATGATCACGGCATCCACAATGCTGTTCGCATAGAGCGCGATTGCCGCCGCGATGCCGATTATGATAATAACCAATATCCTGTTGATAACCAGCATCTCCTTCATGGTGGCGGCAGGCCAAAGGTGCCGCTGGATCAGGTCGCGGGAGATACAGGAAGCTGCCGATGTGGCAAAGGTATCGGTGCAGGACATGGATGCTGCGGCAAAGCCGATGGTGAGAAGGGCCAGGAGCCATCCTGGAACGTTATCGCTGATGATCTTGAGGTAGAGCATCTCCGCCTCTACCTCCCCAGCAGGGCGCGGATAGAGCACGGAAAGGCCGATGGCCGTGAGAAAGCAGCAGAGGTAGACCAGGGCCAGCAGGGCGCTGCCCAGCAACAGGCTGCGCCTCGCGGAGGACCCATCGCGCGCCGCCCAGATCTTCTGCCAGGGATCCTGTTCCGCCACCCAGCCGGGCAGGAGGGCGACTAAAAAGACCAGGGCCCCCATCAGACCGCCCAGGAGGAGGGGGTCCCACCAGTCTGTGCCCAGAGCAGAGGCTGCGGCGAGCAGGGTGACGCCCTTGTCGGCGGAAAGATCCAGGGCCAATGCGGCCACGTAAATAGCCAGGCCGGCCAGAAGAAGATACTGAACCACATCGGTCCAGACCACGGCGCGAAAGCCGCCCACGCTGACGTAAAGAGCTACGGATACGGCCATTATGGCCACGGCATAAAAGGGATCGATGCCGAAAAAGGTGCCCAGCACCAGCTTGAATCCTATGAAATCCGTCACGGAGAAGAGTATCATCATAATAGTGACGGCCAGGGCCACCGGGGCTCTGATCATGGGATCGTATCTTATTTCCATGAGTTCGGGCTGGGTTAAGGCAGGAATGTTCTTGATCCTTCCCGAGATTGCGGCAATTATTATCAGCCCGGCGATATTGGGGAAGACCCAGATCCAAATCGAGCCTACGCCTATGAGCAGAAATAGCCCCGTGGCCAGGAGCAGTGCACTCGCCGTGATCCACGCGGATGCCGCGGAAAATCCGATGATGATCGGCCCAAGCTCCCTTCCCGCCAGCCAGAAGTCGGTTACAGACTTTTGTCGGCTGGAAAAATATAGGCCGATGCCCAGCAAGACCGCAATGTAGATGGCGAGGAATATCAGGAATAACGAATAAGCATCCAAGGGTTGTCCACCACTGGCGGCTAGTATCTTGTGGTATTTAACATGTATCAGCAACTACGTGAACTACCGCGCCCTGATGGGCACAGCTTCCCACTTCATCGCCAAAACTTGCATCACTGAGATGTGATGTAGAGGTTTTACCTCTATGGGCGCAACGGGCTGTTCCATCCCTGTGAGGAGTATGTTTCTGGAAGCATTGTAGTATGCCCTATTTTTCGGCCGATTTTTTTAGAAGCTGAAAGTCCCTTGATATTAGACCAAAGAGTGTAGTTGACCATCTGAAGAACTTTGGAGTATACCAAGTTCAGCTTTGGATTCTCAAGCTTTAGGGAAGGGATCATGTTTTGGGTATCATAGGTATTGAGCTTGATACCGTTCTCTCTTGCATCATTCATCTTTTCAAGAAGATTGTTATGAAGCCATCTACACGCATCCAGAGCTTCAGCTAACTTTTGTTGAGTCATTTTGTTGGGAAATAGCGGATACTTGTAGCTGATTATCAACGAATACTTGTTTGAAGGGATGATATTTATATCAAATGAGTGCAGAGCGAAAGTAATTGAGGTTTTTTAAATGAGGAGCGATGTCACCAAAGTAGGCAGAGAAAGAGCGCCTCATAGGGCTCTCTTAAAGGCCACCGGCCTATGCGACGAAGAGATCCGTCGTCCCTTCATTGGAGTTGTCAACTCTTTTAATGATTTTATC
>JAPKYC010000012.1 GCA_026394505.1 Methanothrix sp. | reverse complement strand
GACTGGAAGTACTTGCCGGCCATGCGGCTACAGCGTTCGCAGGCCATCAGTTTAATGCGGACAGGAATTTCGCATTGCTCGCTTATGTCCTGGCCTCTGAAACTACCGTTGATGTTGATTTTTGCCAGATATCGGGTGGCTCCAACTTTTCTTAAGGAAAGCTCAATTTGTGGCTCTGCCAGCTCTTTATGAAGACAAAGTGCATCTACTGCCGCTTGATGGGCCTGCTCCTCCACAGAGCGACCGTCCGGAAGCTGCCACCTGGCTTTTACCTGCCGGGAGCCGCAAACGGAACAGATGACCACCTCGACCTGATCGGGGTAGCTCACCAGCTTTGCTTTTTCCAGGGTGCATTGTCGGCAGAGCCCCTCAACTGTTGGCAGGCCGCACCGATGACAGATGGCTTGCATCACATTCGCACCATCTGAGCATAGAGAACTCCATTGATGGAGAGGACACAGTCTCTCTCCACGTAGCCCAGGGAGATGGCATGCTCGACGGTTTTGCAGCCCACGAAGTTGGCCATTGTTGCCGCAGCGAGTGCCGCCTCAACCTCTGAGCAGGAGGCCTTCTCGCCTCCGAAAAAATCAGGACTGACATCTATCTTAAGATGACCTTCGGTGAACTTCTTTCCCAGGATATCGCAGTCGCAGACTGCAATGAGGGTATGTGCTCCGTGCTGGTAGCTTTTCAAATACATCTCTTTCCTTTCCGTCTCTTCAGGCATATTGGACATGGCTATCATTGCTTTGCTTGTATTTAAGGCAGCTTCAGCATTCCCGGCCGGGGCTCAAATACGTCCCCATCTCTTCTCATGCGGTCGATGATCTCTTCCGCTTTAGCTCTTTCTATGCCCAGCTCCTCGGCTCTATCCAGGACGGCGTCCCTGGGGGCCGGGCCCTGTTGCTCTTTGCTCACATCCCTTATGATGTCTATCACTGATTTAGTTCTATCTCTGCTGCTCTTGGTGGTGCCTGAGGCAATGATGTCCGCATCCAAAAAGCCCGTCTCCGGATCGACGCCAACTTTCCGCAGACATGCTTCCAGGATCTTGACTACCCGCTTGGCATCATCCAGGGTGACTTTATCGGAGAGGCGAAGGCGAGCGCTGGCCTCACCCAGGCGTATCAGCGCCTCCAGTTGCCGGGCAGTGACGGGCACAGGCTTGTTGGAGTCCTGCCCCTGGCTCCGGAGACCGACGTAGTACTTGAGGAAGTAATCTTTGGCCCCATCACTTAAGGTTGGGAAGATGTTCTTTCGGGCATAGGCCACGTACTTTCGCAGCATCTCCGGATCAATGACCGGCATTATCACCATCAGGGCGTCGTCGATGTCCTCTTGAGATATATCCGGGTTCCAGGCGGCTTGGGTGGCCAGCTCTCCGGCATAGTTGCTCTTCAGGATATGCTGGGCGATGGCCGAATCCCTCTTGGTGTCCGGATCGTCGGTCAAAACGAAGATCAGATCGAAACGGGACATGAGAGCGGGGGTGAGGTTGATCTGGGGGGCAATGGGCTCGTACTTGTCGAAGCGGCCAAGCTTGGGATTGGCGGCGGCGAGCAATGAGCAGCGCGACTTGAGGGTGGCCATGACGCCGGCCTTGGCGACGCTTATGGTGTTGTGCAAAACAAGGCCCTGGGAGATGAAGGTATGGGTGGGCTCGACGGTTAGGTCATAAACATAATTCGCGAAGTATTGGTCCTCATTTGGAATAACTTTAACATCAGTGATCCTTAGGTATCTGATGTCCGAGGCGAGCTTTGTTTCAAGAGCCGTAATACTCTTGCCTGTTTCTAACAAGTGGGCATGGACTCGCTGGAAAATATTTCTTGCGATTGTCGTCCTTCTTGACTCATCATAGCCGCCTTGTTCGTAGTAATCGATGTTACCTCTTGTAACTCCAGCTACAGATGCCAAGTAACTCTGTGACCATCCCAACCCCGACCTCATTTCAGACAGAGTTAATTCGTCATTTATGACGGTCAGCACTTCATTATATCTGTTCTTCAGATCAGAAGCATATTCTGTCACAGTATCAATGGTCAGTCCATATCCATTTTCCAAATGCTCATTAAAGCGTCCATCATTCGTGAGGCCCAAAGACTTTTTCATTTGTAGTATTGAATAAGCAGTCTCTGCCGGAAGAACATCATGATGCCGAATGGATCTGCTACATGCTGAAGTGATGCACCTCATCCTTTCTAGTTTTTCATAGCCGGGCTTGAAGAAAAGCTGCTCTAACTTCTTATGCGAATCGCCCATTATGCAGACTTTAAAGGCGTTTGCTTTCCTATCCATGGATATTCTCGATGATATGCCCAGCCTGAGAAGCAGATCCTGATAATCTTCAGCCAGCCCGCGCGATACAGTTGAATAGGCTATCGAGGTTGAGTGCACACAGCCATCGCCAAGAAATACTGCGATCAATAAATCTTTAATATTGTCCTTCGTCCCCTGGAAAACGGCCACAGGCATTCGTCTCTCTCTTCCTGTTTGCATCATCTCTGGGAAATTGGCCTCGAACCATCTGAACAAATGAGTTGATATGAACCTCAAGGTGACTACGCCGTCGCTTCTTTGGTTCCGAGATGCTTCAATGCCAAAGGACTCTTGCATGAGGCTCGACATTTCCTTAAGTAGGGCATCATCTTTGTTCGTAAAACCGATCTCATGGCTGGAGCCTTTGTAAAAATGGCCCTCTGCAAGGAGATATCCCAGGATTCTGGAGAGGTCGGGATTCAGTTTTTCGGGAAATGTCAGCAGCTTTTCGCCTGAATGCTGCTTTTTAACTTGAATGAGGTCTTTAGAAATCTCATTAATCGGAAGCGATCTTGGAGCGGGCGCATAGTCTCCAACTTTGGCATCACAGGCAGGCACACAGGCTAACCCGTCTTTCGCGATGTATATCGGGTGCTCCGGAGTAACAATTATTTCGCGGCCATTAGAATATCTAATTTTGATAAAATGACTTGGAGCCAGATGCCTGCTTACCCTTTGCACCCCTACATCGAAGATGCGGCTCATGTCGGTGCTTTTTATTTTGATCTCCTCTGGAAGCGGCAGTATCTCGCAGTCCTTTCCTGGAATTATCTCTAAACGCCGGTCCATCATCAGCCTGTCCACAAGCTCGCCGATCTGCACCTTTCGCCCGTCAGCCAATTGAATCTCAGTCAGAGGATGATAGCTCTGTTGTTCCATCGCCTCGTGCAGCGCGCTCTTGTCCTCGTTGTCCATCTTGTCCATCTCGTCTATGGCAGCGATGCCCTTGTCCGCCAGGACCAGTGCTCCGGCCTCGATGGTCCAGCGGCCGTCGCCCAGCTCGTCCTTGACCGCCGTGGCGGTCAGGCCGGCTGAGGTGGAGCTCTTGCCTGAGGTGTAGATGCCGCGAGGCGAGATCTTGATCATGTAGCGCAAAAGCTGAGATTTGGCTATGCCCGGATCGCCCACCAGCAGGATGTGGATGTCGCCGCGGATGCGCGCTCCGTCCGGCAGGTGCTTTTCGAAACCGGAGACCAACTGCAGCGCTAACGCCTCTTTCACGTCGTCGTAGCCGTAGATGGAGGGAGCTATGGATCCCCTGATCTTTTCGTAGATCTCCGGATCGCAGGACATCTCCAGGATCAGCTTCTCCTCATCGGGATCTATCTCAATCTCCTCGAATTCTTGCTCCGTCATCTCCACAAAGAGGCCTTTGTGGACGAGGTCGAAGTAGGTGCTCTTGCCTTGCTGGGGAGAGGAGCGCTGATAGGACTTGAGTATGCCATTGACGATGACCCGATCTCCGGGAAAGATCCGGCCGGCCAGGTCGTCCTCCAATTCCACATCGAGCGTCTGCGGCTGCGCTCCGCCCCGCAGGTCCTCAGGGACTCCTGCACCCTGATCTTCTGGGCATCCACGAACTTGGACTGGGCCAGCAAGAGCTTGAAGGGGCCGCCCCGGTCGCAGGCCTGGTTCATGCACTTGAGGTTCTGGTCCTCGAATTTGTTGCCTGTTTGCTCCTTGAAGAAGGTGAAGCCACACCTCTGACACTGGAAGGCGGC
>JAPKYC010000238.1 GCA_026394505.1 Methanothrix sp. | reverse complement strand
AGAGACGCTCTTGCTGGACTCAATGGACCTGTTCTTCATGAACAATTTTGTCTTTTCTTCAGTCTGGTAGTCGCCACTCCCATGTTCCCTTGTCAACAGTTCCGTGCCGGCGTCTGCTATGGTCACGCTGTAGCACTTCTCTCTGGACCAGGATGTATATTCTGGACTATTAGTGTCATATATCTTCGCAGTCACATAGACACAATTTGTGACAGGGAAGGGAGAGGTTCCTGTGGATAAGTCGTTATGCACATTGACGAATCCGCTGCCGGATACGGCGCTCTCCCCCAGATCAAAGGTCATATTCGACGCCGGATATACTGCCACGAGAATTATCGTTCTCAAACCTTTGGGCTCGATGGAATCGAAATACCACTGACCATCATCGCTTTCCGGATAGCTGGCTATGATCTGGACTTTGCTATCCTGGAATACGTCTTTAACCACCACTTCTTTCAGGTATTGATATAGCATAATGTTGCGGATTGTGATGGTGTAAGTCATCTCCTCTCCCGGCCTGTACGACGATTTATCCGAGGTCTTGGTTATGACATACGGCTCAGGATTGGCATTGACTGTTGCCTTGGCGGTATCTTCCACAGGATCGCCACATTGCGACGTGGCTGGATCACTGGATAGATCCTTTTGCCTAGCTCGTGCACAATACGGCCAGCCTTTGACGTGCACTTCATTGGTCAGATTACCCAGAATCGTTCCTATAATCTCTGTTTCGATTGTAATCCGGATGCTTTCGCCAGGCTCCAGGCAGCCCAGATCTTCCCAGACTACCATATTGGGCTGTGTAAAGGTGCCGTTATGATCATCCTTTAAGTACAGCAGGCCATCGGGAAGGATATCATCGCAATGCACCGAGCACAGCGTGACAGAACCCGTATTATTGATGACTACGGTGAAAGTGATCTTTTCACCGGGTATTCCTTCCGGCGGGTAGGCGACCTTGGTGACATTTATGCTCGCACTCTGCACGAGAACATCGGCAGTATCATAAGCATAGACGTTCTCACCGTACTCGGGAACTCCTGTGGCTTTGATCTCATTGGTGAGGGTACCCATGACCGTGCCGGTGACGCCTGCCTTAAGAGTCAGATCGTGGCTCTCTTTGCTATTCAATGGGCCAAGGTCATCCCAGGTGATTTGCATGCGCCCATCCGGCAGGGTGACATTGCTGCTTGGTTCTGGAGTTGTGCCATCGGGAATATATTTCAGGCCAAGAGGCAGGGTGTCCACTCCCTTAACCTTCACCATCTTCATGGTTTCTTGATTGGTTATCGTCATGGGGAAGGTGATTATGGCACCCTTGCTGCCCTCAGATGGATTGGCGACTTTATCTACGATAATGCCTGCCGCCTGAGCCTCCACGTTCGCCGTAGCAAAGCCGGTGACATTGCTGCCGTACTCCGGACGGCCTTCTACATCCACACGATTGGTGAGGATCTCCGATTCAGTGATAGGCCCGTCAATGCGAGCGTCTATCCACAGCATCTTGGCTGGCGCTCCGTTCGACAAGGGACCGATGTCCGACCAGTTGATAAAGAGGCCGTTGTTGATGCCTCCATCCGAGGCCACGTAGCTCATGTCCTCCGGCAGTTTATCGCTCACAAAGACATTCTTAAGATCGATGCGGGCGGTATTGGTCACAGCCAGGCTGAAGCGAACGATAGTTCCTGCTGCACCATGATCCGGAACGGCGGTCTTTTCCACCATTATACCAGATTCAAAGGCGGTGACATCGGCTGTGGCTCTGCCCGTCACATTTTCGCCATACTGGGGCTGACCCTCGACATCAACGATGTTCGTCAGAAGCCCAAGCTTACTGCCGTCGATAAGCGCTTTGATCCACAATGATTTGCTCAAACCGGATTCTAGAGGACCGATATCAGACCAGTATACAGTCTGGCCTGCATTGACTCCACCGGAGGACGAGCTGTCATAGACCAAACCATCGGGCAGCAGATCTCTAACGAAGACATGAGAAAGCAAAGAATCGCCGCTGTTGGTGACATCCAGGGTGAAGTTAACCAGAGTGCCGACTGAGCCGAAGGTGGGATTGGCGATCTTGGTGACAAGAATTTCGGCCTTGCCGGCTTCAACGGTCGCCGTGGCACTGTCGGTTACATTGTCTCCATATTCGGGCTGGCCCTCCACATCCACCTGGTTGGTCAGGGTTCCGTAGACTGAGCCGTCAATTGTTGCTTTGATCCAGAGCGTCTTCTTTTCGCTCGATGCCATCGGGCCGATGTCGGACCAGTAAACGTTCTGGCCGCTGTGAGTGCTCACAGGAGAAGAGCTGTCGTAGGTCAGGCCTGCGGGCAAGAGATCCTCGACGTAGACATGCAGAAGCGGTGAGTCGCCGTTGTTGGTCACATTCATGGTGAAGTTGATCAGAGTGCCCTTCGAGCCGAAGGTCGGCTTGGCAATCTTTGTGACGGAGATTTCGGCTTCCTGGGCCTGCACATCGGCTGTGGCATTCGCAGTGACGTTTCCACCGTGTTCCGGTTTGCCTTCCACATCTACCTTATTGGTCAGGTTATCATAGAGCGTGCCGTCGATTGTGGCCTTGATCCAGAGCTGTTTAGTATCGCTAACATCAAGCCCACCGATGTCCGGCCAGTAGACATTTTTACCGCTTTGAGAGCTGCCGGATGAGGAGCTATCATAGGTCAGGCCTGCCGGCAGCAGATCCTCGACGTAGACATGCAACAGTGGAGCATCACCGTTGTTGGTCACAATCATGGTGAAGTTGACAAGCGTGCCCTTCGAGCCGAAAGTCGGGGTGGCTTTCTTGGTGACGGAGATTTCGGCTTCCTGGGCCTGCACATCGGCTGTGGCATTCGCAGTAACGTTGCCACCGTGCTCAGGCTTGCCTTCCACATCCACGCGGTTGGTGAGGGTCTGGATGCCTGAAACCGGGCCGTCGATGTGAGCTACTATCTGCAACGGTTTGCTGGCATCGACATCAAGCGAGCCGATATCTGACCAGTTGATGTAGCGGCCGTTATTCACTCCGCCTTCTGATGAGACATAGCTCATGCCTTCAGGAAGAGTATCGGAGACAAAGACACTGGTCAATTTGGTCTTGCCGGTGTTCTTGACGGTCAAGGTGAAAGCTACATTGGTGCAGGGCGAGCCGGAGGTTAGATTGGCAGTCTTGGTGACTTCGATCCTGGGCTCAAGGGCCTCGACGTTGGTCGTGGTGTTATTGGTGACGTTGCCACCGTGTTCCGGTTTGCCTTCCACATCCACGCGGTTGGTGAGGGTCTGGATGCCTGAAACCGGGCCGTCGATGTGAGCTACTATCTGCAACGGTTTGCTGGCACCTGCCTCCAGCGGACCGATATCGGACCAGTAGACGATCTGGCCGACGTTGCGGCCACCGGATGAAGATGAGCGGTAGCTCATGCCCAAAGGCAACTGGTCGTTAACGTAGACATGCGGTAAGGGTGTGCTGCCGCTGTTGTTAACCTGCAAAGTGAAGGTTACGTTCGTGCTCGGTGAGCCGAAGGTGGGATCGGCGGTCTTTGTCACTACCAGGGCACCCAGACTTACCGTGGCGGTATCCGTGGAATTGACCTTATTGCCTTGAGAGTCCTTGCCATCTACGGTGGCAATGTTAACTATGGGGCCGGGCAGATCTGTGTCTATTACGGCATATTTGCCGGTAACTATCAGGATATCGCCAGATGTTCCTTTAGGAGTAAGAATAGTCCCTATCGGATTGGGAGTGAACGAACTGAGATAGGTGTCCTTTAGATCGGTTATGGTTATGTCGTTGTTGCCTACGTTCTTGATGGTGAAGGTGTAGACGATCTCCTCGCCCACCTTGGCATTGGTTCGATCGGCCTCTTTGCTGAGGTTTATTGCAGGGAGCGATCCGTAGTAGTGGCTCAGATTCTCGTCACTAACCTTCGAGCCGGTGGGAGTCGTGCCCGTGGAATTGCCGATATTTGTGTATTGACCGGATGAGGCAATGCCTGTAACGGTCAGACTGCTATTGGTTTGGCCGGGATGAAGTAGTGCAATGGTGCCGACTGCACCTGTGACGTTATCATTGACTTCCACATTCGTCAGGTTGACGTTACCTGTGTTGGTGACTTCATAAGTCCAGATAACGGCGGAACCTTCGGGAATGTAGGGACCGGGCTTGGTTTGAGCGGGATCGTCGTTCGTCTTCTTGATGATCATTATGCCGGGCACCTGGCCGAAGTAGTGGCCCTTCTCTGAGGCTGAGACATCCGGGGCATCGAGAGGGGGTGTGCCTGTAGCGGTAACATTGTTCTCGTACTGACCTGCTTTGGCGATGCCTGTGGCAGTCAGCACCACGGTTTCGCTGGCGTTGAGACGGGATATGGGACTGCCGGTGATGGTGCCGATTATGTCGTCCACGACAGTCACATTGGTCAGATTGAATTCGCCGGTGTTGGTGACTCTATATTTCCAGGTGACAATGTCTCCAACCGGGATATGGGGACCGGTGCCGCTGGGTGCTTCAACGTCATTGGTCAGCTTGACGATGGCTATGCTCGCCTGAACCCCAAGGTAGTGGCCCTTCTCAGAAGCTGAGACATCAGAATCTTCTGGTGGGGTGCCCGTGGCGGTAACGTTGTTCTCGTACTGACCTGCTTTGGCGATGCCTGTGGCAGTCAGCACCACGGTTTCACTGGTGTTGAGACGGGCTATGGGACTGCCGGTGATGGTGCCGATTATATCGTCCACGACACTCACATTGGTCAGATTAACATTACCCTCGTTTTTGACTGTATATTTCCAGGTGACTGCGCCTCCGACGGGGATGTGTGGACCGGTGTCGCCCGGATTGGGGGCAGATACTTCATTAGTGAGTTTCTTGATTGTGATAACAGGATTTGACTCGTAGGTGTATGTAACAGTAAGATTCGAGGATGCCGATGGGTCAGGACCCCCAATCCACGCACCCTCTCCAGAAATACTTGTATATGAATCAGCTTTCGTGCCCAAAAGAATTTTATCTTCCGGAAGGTCAGCAATAAATGCACTTAGATCCCCGGTATAATTTTTGAGATTGGTTCCGATGTGATCTTTAGTTTCAATCCATGTTTCGCCTGGAGCTAAACTTTTACTCCAATCCTGAGTTGCTGTGGTGATAAAGGTGTCTGGACCGGGCAGAACAACCGTTACCGAAACGTTGGAATGATATGTTACAGTGATAGGATTTAGATTACTAAGCTTTGCATAGACATAAATTTCTTGCCACACATGTGCTTTCTCTTCAAGTCTAACATGTGTCAGCGTGCCTAGCTTCGGATCAAACTTAGGAATTTCATGATTTACTAGAGGATGATAACCCCAAGGAGCAGTAGTTTTGACAATCAGGTCGGAGAACGTCACTGTCTTTTCTACAGCAATCGCTGGAGCAACCATTAAAATTATTATTAGAGTAATCCCAAATAGAATTTTCATATTTCATCCTTCCTTTAAGCAATAATGGGATTCCTTGTTCCTGAATTGTTAATCTCTTCTCCCCGGGCGGGAATGAATTCATACATTATACAAATAGACGCACCAGCACGAGGAACCACCCCGGTTATTACACCACTTGACTGAACTGAGCTAAAGGCATTTGCAGCTACAGGCAAAAGAACCGTATCTGCGGAGGAAGAGCCAATAAATCCCTCATGGTGATGCAAAACAAAGGTTTGAGATTCATTGCTTGATTCATTAAGAGCCATATCCTGTTTTGGATTCAATAACAAAGTCCTATTCTTTTTTGATTCGACCACTAAAGAGGTCTTATCGGGAAGAGTCAGAGACAGGTTTCCAAGGACATTAATGGTGATATTTTCAGGATTATCCCTGGTATTCGAGAAATTCAGATCATGAGCAAGGATATAATTTATCCTGATCTTAGCGCCCATCAATTCCCCAAAGCTGGGATCGAACTTCGGGAGGGTTACGTTATCCGACCAATCTGCAACACTTAAAGGATGATCATAGCAATATTCGAGGTTTTCACCCATGCTCAAACCAGAAATAGAAAAAATAGTTACAATTACCAAAAGCAACGAGAGAGAATGCAATCTCTCTCCATCGCTCCTTTTTAAATTTGCCAGGATCGCCCATATGCTTTTAAACCCAATAGTCATATCTTCCACCTATCTTAAACGAATCGCCCTAGAGATTATCCGCACCGGTTTTAGTCCGAGCTTGATGTATTTTAAACATTATTATTCTTCTTATGTCAGGCCACAAATCATATTTGCCGTACTTTTGCCATTTTATCCTATATAAGTCTTATTAGGATGCAATGCAACAAGGACATTTAGGCAGGTTTCATAAATATAGATATCCTCACAGAATATGCGATCTCATTTGTCTAACTAAAATTTTATAAATATTATGTATTTTATTTTCTATGCTTTGAAGAGAGGCTTAGTTGACATGATTAATTCAACTTCAAAGCTAAGCTCTCAACAGTTAAAATTAAAAAATTAATAGATTATTCCTTTCTATTTCACAATCATCTCTATCCTTTGCAGAGCCTGTTTGATTCGGCTTTGGGACGCTGCATAGGAGAGCCGGACATAATTTGCACCGCCCGGCCCAAAGGCCGATCCGGGCGTGGCCGCGATGAGGGCATCCTTGAGGAGCCTGTCGGTAAATGCGTCCCCTCCGCCAAATTCGGATACGTCGGGGAAGACATAAAAAGCGCCTCCAGGTATGTTGCAGGGCATTCCTAAATCCTTCAGGCCTGCGACCAGCAAATCCCGGCGCGCCCGAAACTCAGCTACCATGGATACAACCTCATCTTGCGGTCCCTGCATGGCAGCAACTCCGGCACGCTGCACAAATGTAGTAGCCTGAGAGACGGAGTGGGAAAGAAGTCTGGTTACCCATTTCATGATCTCTTTGGGGCCGGTAAGGTACCCAAGACGCCATCCCGTCATGGCATAAGCCTTGGAGAAACCGTTAATGGTCACAGTTTTATCCTCCATTCCCGGCATAGAACCTATGCTGATGTGCTCGTGATCGTAAATTATCTTCTCATAAATTTCATCGGAAATGACAAAAATGTTGTGATCCACACTCAAATCGCGAATCTCCTCCAGCACCTTGCGATCGAAAACAGATCCTGTGGGATTGGAGGGAGAGTTGACAATGATGAGCTTCGTCTTGGAATTGATATTTTCCGCAAGGTCCAGGGGCATAAAATTATCATCCACTTTTCCCCAGGCGACTCCGGCTCCGGCAAAGGCCACACAGGGCTCGTAGCTCACCCAGGAAGGACCGATGAGAACGCACTCATCGCCCTCCTGGAGGAGTGCCTGGATGGCGGCAAATACGGCCATCTTGGCACCGGGAGTTACAATGACATCATCTGCCGCCGCAGGAAGCAAATTTTCCCGGAAGAGCTTCTCGGCAATGGCCCGCCGCAGTTCGAGAATGCCGGCAGTGGGCGCGTAGTGCGTCTCGCCCATTCTGATGGAGCTGCAGCCCGCCTCGACAATATGCTTAGGGGTGTCGAAATCCGGCTCGCCCACACCCATATCTATGATGTCCAGGCCGCCGGCAGCCAGCTTCTTGGCCATGGCCGAGATCTTCAAGGTGGTTGATTCGTGAATGGAGGCCATCCGCACAGAGACCATAGTCTAAACACCACCCAGACTCTGCAAGAGCTTGACCGCCGCCTCGACAGCTCGCTTGGCATAATCCACCCGCTTGTGGGCATCGGGCCGGGACATCTTGGGGCCAGTGATGCCGAGAGTTACCGGCTTGTCATACTCTAAAGACAGATCCATCAGCTTTCGGGCCGCTTGCGAGACCACAATTTCATCATGAGCAGTCTCCCCCTGAATGACGCAGCCGATTGTCACGACCGCATCGATGTCCTCGCGACGAAGCAGCTTCTTCGCAGCAATGGGAATGTCATAAACTCCAGGAACATAAACGACAGTAACGACCTCTGCACCCAGGAACCGGGCATGCTCTCTGCCCAAAAGCTCCATCTGATAGGTGATGTCCCTATTGAACTCCGAGACCACAAAACCAAGTCTTGCCATAAGCTCCAAACCCCGTAAAGAGTAGGCATCTCCCTTCCTTCCTTCGCTAATAAACCCATCGATTCCCAGGCCGTCGGGAAATCTTTTGTCGGAGAGAACGCGGGCCCCCTCAGGCGTACATCTCCCCGCGCTCCACCTCTCGAGAGGCCTTCTTGCGTAGCTCCGTTCCCAATTTGGAATAATACTTCATGGTGTCCGGAGTGACAGAAGGCCCAATCTCCTGCAAAGCCGCCAGGAAATGTTTCTGGCCGATCTTCTCTGCGGCCATATCCTCCCGCAGAGCCAGCCGTCCCGCTTTACGCACCACAGCGGCAATATCGGCCCCCGTGTACTGGTCGGTGAGATCGATCAGCTCGTCGATGTTGATATCATCCGCCAGAGGCACTTTTTTCAGGTGCACCCGGAAGATCTTCCGGCGGGATTCATGGTCTGGTACAGGTGCCAATATCAACTCGTCAAAGCGTCCCGGCCGCAGAAGCGCTGGATCGATGATATCCGGGCGGTTGGTGGCTCCTATTACTACTACTCCGTGCAGCTCCTCCAGGCCGTCCATCTCGCTCAAGAGCTGGTTTACAATGCGTTCTGTGACATGCGGCTCGCCTGCGCCACCGCCACGCACAGGCACCAGCGCATCCAGCTCATCCAGGAAGATGATGGACGGTGCCACTTGCCTTGCTTTTTTGAAGATCTCTTCTACTCTCTTCTCGCTCTCTCCATACCATTTAGAGAGAAGCGCAGATCCTTTGACGGTGATGAAGTTGGCCTCGCTCTCATTGGCCACCGCCTTGGCCAGCATGGTCTTGCCCGTGCCCGGCGGCCCGTAGAGCAGAATTCCCTTGGGGGCCTCAATGCCCAGGCGGCAAAAGCTCTCCGCATTTCGCAGCGGCCACTCCACTGCCTCCACAAGAAGCTGCTTGACATCTTCCAGGCCGCCAATGTCCTCCCAGCTCACACTCGGAACCTCAACCAAAATCTCCCTCATAGCGGAAGGGGAGACCTCTCGCATGGCCGCCTCAAAGTCGTCCTTTTGCACAATGAGCCGGTCCAGGATCTCCTTGGGAATGGTCGGCTCTTCCAGATCTATCTCAGGAAGGATGCGACGCAGGGCATTCATGGCCGCCTCCCGGCCCACGGCTGATATATCCGCGCCCACAAAGCCATAGGTCCTCTTGGCGAAGTCCTCCAGCACCACATCCTCATGTAGCGGCATGCCGCGCGTGTGGATCTGGAAGATCTCCATGCGCCCTTCCATATCAGGAACGCCGAGTTCGATCTCCCGGTCGAATCGGCCCGGTCGGCGTAGAGCCATATCTAAGGCCTCTGGCCGGTTGGTGGAGCCGATTACTATCACGTTCTTTCTCTCTTTCAGGCCGTCCATGAGGGATAAGAGCTGAGCCACGACGCGCCTCTCCACCTCGCCTGTGACCTCGCCGCGCTTGGGGGCAATGGAGTCCAGTTCATCCAGGAAGATGATGGCCGGGGTGTTCTTCTCCGCCTCCTCGAATAGATCCCGCAGCGCCTTCTCGCTCTCGCCGTAATACTTGGACATGATCTCCGGGCCATTGATGCTTATGAAGTAGGCGTCGCTCTCATTGGCCACGGCTTTGGCCAGCATGGTCTTTCCTGTGCCGGGCGGTCCGTGCAAGAGAACGCCTTTGGGCGGATCAATGCCCAGGCGGTCAAAGAGCTCGGGATGCTTGAGGGGGAGCTCAATCACCTCCCTGACCTTGGTTATCACCGGCTTCAAGCCGCCAATGTCTTCGTAAACGACAGTTGGTACGGAGCGCTCCAAAGTCTCCACGGCCTGAGGCAAGAGCTCAATGTCGGTTCCTTCTGTGATCTTGACAATTCCTCCCGGGCTGGTGGAGATCACTCTTAGCTTGATCTCGCCCAGGCCAAAGGCTTGAGCCCCCAAAAAGCCGCGGAATATCTCCTCGAACATGGTCTCCCGGCCCATGGAGTCGGTGGGCGGCTTTCGGACGCTGGTGGTGGAGATGACGTCACCCCTTGTCAGCGGCCGGCCATTGAAGACCTTGGTGAGGACGTCTCCGGGAGCAAAGATCTGCATGCCTTGCGTGACGGGGGCTAAGGTTACATGCTTGGCCTCGTTCCAGGCCGCCTTTTTAACCTCGATGTACTGGCCTATGCTCGTTCCGGCGTTGGATCTGATCAGGCCGTCCATCCTGATCATGTCTATGCCCTGATCCTGGGAATAGGCACTGACAGCCAGAGCCGCCGTTGGCCTTGAACCTAGCAGTTCCACTACATCCAAGGGACGTGCGCCTATTTTCTCCAGGAAATCCTCGCCAATCCTGACTATGCCCTTTCCTACATCGCCCTGATTGGCCTCGGAAACTTTCAGCCTTACGGGTTCGCCTTCAGTCATGTATTTCTTGCACCTGCTTTCTATTATCAAACCATGGGTATCTATTTTTTAAGTACTTTGCTATTTATTTTTATCGTAATACACCGATATGAATCCGAGTCCCACGGATGTCCAGGAATCAGGGATCGTGGCTTTCTACCGTGCCCTGGGTGAGGGGCGGAGATGAGGCCGCCCTGGGGTCAGGGCCAGCCAGTGTGACGCTAGCACCCTGCAGTTTTTGCGTCTTCCTGCCTCCGCCCCCCAGGATTACTGCGCCGCGTCGATCTCCCGCCGCCTTGTGTCGTGCTCTCGCAAAACTCTCGCCCATGTTTTTAAGTGCTGTTGCATGAAAAACCTATTCGAATATGCTCTTCAGCTCCTCCTTCAGAGCACCATCCATCTGTGTGCAGTAACCGTGCGTGGCGCAGCCGACCGTGTGCCATCTCTTCGGCTGCACTCCTCGGGCATAGATCTGCTCTGCCAAATGGTAAGGTATGACAGTATCATTGCGGGAATGGATCATGACCAGCGGCCGGGGTCCGATCTTGCTCAGATAGCTCTCGGGATCGATGGACCGATAGAACCGAATCAGATCCTTATCCACTACCCCAGCCGAAGCGATTGCGCCATCCGTCCCATAGCCGCAGGTACTGATGGCCAAAACCCCCTTCGCGAAGGGGTCCAGGGCACAGGCTATGATGGCAAAGCGGCCTCCGTTGCTCTCCCCGGCATAAATGATGCGCTCCGGGTCGATCTCGGGCTGGGCGCGCAGTATCTCGGCTGCTGCCAGAGCATCATAGACCATCTTGTGTTCCGTGGGCTCTTCGCCCTTTAAAAACATCTGCAGATCGGCTTTTGCATCGACTCCCCCCAGATTTCGCTGGTCGAGGGTGATGCTGGCAAATCCCAGGTCGGCAAGATTTTTCGCCAGCTTCTGCTCTCGCTCTTTGCTGACGGTGGCGCCGGGCAAGAGCACAATGCCGGGAAGGCTTCTATTCTTTGCATCTGCATTCGGGATTCTCAAGAGCGCTGCGATTATCGCATCACGGCTCTGGAATTGGACTTCTGAAAGCGTGGTGTTGCCGTCATCCTCGGGCGGGCTCAGATTGTATTGGGGCATGGAGACTATGTACTCCAATATTCCTTCCTGGGATACTGTCCATTGCCCGTCTGATGTGCTATCTGAAAAAAAATGCCAGCCCAAGAGCAGAGCGATGACGGCAACCAGGGCCATTAATCCTGCGCCCTTCCTGCGCTCCAACATTTTCGAATGCACCTCTTCAGATGGAGGGTTTCCATTGTTCATCGGCCAATTTGGTCAGGCTGCCGTTTCTATTCAATTCATAGCCTAAGGGAATTTTTCCCCAGCTCCACAGGCCCGTTGCAGCATCATTGTTTGAGCCATTTGCCTTGGTTTGATTCTGGGTGATAGTGGCGTTCTCTGATTGATTGGCTGAATTGCTGGTGAAGTTGGCCAGGATTGTCATGCCGCTTTCCTGGTTGATCTTAATAGCTTCCAATGACTGGCAACTGCATGCCAGCGCAAAAAGGATTAGAGCTGAAATTATCACGTTTCTCATACCATATTCTTATCGTTTCCTATTTCTATACCTTTCCTTTCGAGCCAAAAGAATACATCTCAGATATACATCCGGCTTCTCTTTTCCAGGTACGCCTGCAAAAATTCTCTCACCTGGATAATTTCCGGCTCTATTGGCAGGCCGGCCAGCAGCCTTTCCAGGTAGCCTCTCTCTGTTACGCAGGCAATGGTGATGGGAAAGTTGATGTCAAAAATCCAGCTCGAATACATCAAACGCATGTCGCCCAATGTCTTAAGTGCGGCGATCTTCACCATTTTTCCCTGCAAAATGTCCGAGACGACTTCCTCGGTTAGTCCCAGATCATCGGTTAGACCATAGTCCAGTGCCTGGTTGGGATGCTGATCTCTCGTCTCAAAATGCAGAGCGACGATTCCCAGTATGTCCAGCTTGTCGGCATCCCGGATCAATCTCGAAAAGAGAGTAACTTCGGCATTTTCAGTAACCGGGATCTGGTACTTGTTGTGATGCCTGATGCTCTTTCTGATCAGATTTCTCTCTCTTTTCGGCAAGCAGGAAAGGACCCCTGATTTGTTGATAACCTTGAGGCCGAGTTTTGCATGATCCACAGTCTTGCCGTCATTAAAGGAGCCAAAACCCCTGAGCTGCTCGAATCTGCCCACATCGTGAAGGAGGGCCAGAGCTTGGGCAAGGGCCAGCTCCTCTTCCTTCATGCCCAGGGACCCGGCGATTTTGGTGATGTTCTCGCAGACTCGTGACGTATGCCGAAGCTTGAGAATTATGTTCTTTTCGATCTCTGCATCCGGGCAATGGACACGGCTGGTATAATCTTCAAACCATTTAGTGATGCGCTCCATGCGCATCCCCGTGCGCGCCGTGAGGCGCGGCACCGGTTCCCGCCTTGGCTGCCAGGAAATCTTTATCGAGATAGGCCTGATGTGCCAGATCCAGGCACTCCTTGCAGATATTGAACATTTCATACTTGGGGCCGTGAATAGTAGCCAAATTGAGCTTGATAGGTACCGTCTCCTTCTCAACAAGACACAGCGCGCACTTCATTTAATTCACCTTGCCATGGCTTTGATTCAAACGGTTATAAGCATTTCCTTTCAAGCGTCTCCTTTCCACCGGCGGTAAAGATCGTTCTCTACTCCGAGAAGATCGAGTACCCGGCCCACCAGCACATCCACCAGATCACTTAAGCTCTGCGGCTTAGAGTAGAAGGCAGGGCAGGCCGGCAGGACAACCGCTCCCGCCTCGGCAACAGAGACCATGTTGCGCAGCTCTACCAGGCTTAGGGGAGTTTCTCTGGGTACGATAATCAGCCTTCGTTTCTCTTTGAGGCTGACCTGCGCAGCACGGGTGATGAGTGTGTCCGAGGAGCCGCAAGCAATTCCAGAGAGCGTTCCCATGCTGCAGGGGACGACAACCATGGCATCAAAGAGATGCGAGCCGCTGGCAATGGGCGCGGCAAAATCGCGGGGGCCGTAAACGTGGTCTGCCAGATCCTGCACATCCGTTGGCAGAAAATCTGTCTCAATTTCAATTATCTTTGCGGCCGTTTCGGTTATTACCAGATGGATGATGCAGCCCTTCTCCCGCAGGACCTGCAAGAGACGAATGCCATACTGCACTCCCGATGCCCCGCTTATGCCTACAACAATTTCCACATAGATCCCCTCATTTACATTTTGTGGTTTTCCAGTTCCTGTTTCCAGTTGTTAGTTAGTTAGTCGCTCTGTGCGTGCTCTGTGAACTTTGAATCTATCTATATTTTATATCAGGTCTCTCTCGCGCAGGGCTCTCTTCATCTTGCCATCTCATCCATCCGCAGCCGCAGAAGAAACTCGCGAAAAGCATCCTCGTCTGGCCGGTCCGGCAAACGGCTGGCCACATATGCCTCTTCCAGCCGGCGCAACTTTTCTATGACTTCTTCGGCCCCTGGGGTATGCAAAACCGGCGCAAAGCAAATGCTGCCCTCTGTGAGGAGCTTTATCCCGAAATTCATGGTTCGAAGAGCCGTTTTGTAGCCTTTGCCCGCGATCCTGGGATTTTCCTCGGATTTGATCTGGCTTTCCGCCATCCCTTTAATGGAGTGATAGGTTTGTCGGCAGAGGTTGGCCTCTACCAGGGCCGATAGCTCCTCCTGGATAAAAGAGGGCTTTATGATGAGCGGGCTACAGACATACCAGATGGCGTTGACGTTTCCCTTGATCAGTTGATTTATGAGGTGGCCCATCTCCCAGCCCAGGGTATCATAAATCTCCCCTCCCCGGGCCGTTATCTGCTGGCGTACCGTGGGCGAAATGCTCTCGCCCCGCAGAATGGCTCTGGTGGGAGCGATGTAGATCATCACCAGGTCTATATCGCTCTCAGGGCTTTGCATGCCCCACATGTGCGAGCCGACGCAACTGATAAAGAGGGTTTTCATCCTGTTGTTGGCAATTTCCGTCAATTCCTGCAGATCAACGCATAGTTTCATCATCTTCCACCTATTTCTTTAGCCGCTCCATCGTCGCCGCCACCATCATGGGCAAGGTAATAGTTGCATCCCCGTAAACCGTGACGAATCTCGCTTTTTCCGATATCTTGCCCCAGGAGACTGCCTCGGAGAGGGTGGCACCGGAGAGGCCGCCGTTCTCAGGAGTGTCCGTGGTCAGTTGTATCGCGAGGTCGAAGCTATTAGGGGTGACGAGCATGGACTGCAGAGCGAAGTTCTTGGGAGCGCCCCCGCCAACTATTACTATTCCCGATCTCTCGCATCCATAGCAGATGTCCACGATCTCCTTGATATCAGCAAAAGCATCTACCGTAAGCCTTTTTGTCTGGCTGTACATCCAGGCCTGCAGGCCGATCATGGAGTCGGGCAATGCCGGGCAGAAGACCGGTACATTCAGCTCGTAGGCCGAGCGCAGGATGGATCTATCGTCATTGATTTGACTGCCTAAAATGCTCATCAGCTCTCTTCCGGATAGTGTCTCCTCTCTATCGGGCATGATTCTTTGCATCAGCTCCTCAAATGCAGCAAAGTCCTCATCCCTCAGGAATACATCATAAATGCGGCTTTTTCCTTCCGCTCGCAGTGCGGCATCATCCGACTCGGCCTTCCCCTGGCAGTGGCAGCCGAAGGACTCGATTATGTCATGGACCAGATTCGCTCCCGTGATTACCAGCACATCCACATGGCCTTTTCTGATCAGATCGGAGACAACATTTCTCATGCCCGCCGGAACCATCGCGCCGGAAAGCGTCAAGAATTTGGT